>NZ_JBIVRD010000005.1:0-65567 GCF_044755565.1 Kitasatospora sp. NPDC092286
TAGGGCCATCCGGGAACCATCTCGTGCGTGTTCTCGCGCCGACCGTAGGTGTGGCAAAAGGAACGGCCGTTGCTGGTGTTGGCGTCCGGCCGCAGCCAGGCGGACACGTCGACGGCGAGCACGATCCGCCCTCCCGGGCCGCGCGGCACGCTTCGGGCCGCGATCGCGCACCGCAGGCGGTCAGCGTCGAGGTCTCCCCGGTTCAAGGCGGCGTAGAGGGAGGCGTGCGAGCGCCGGTGCTCGGGCGTCAGGGCCAGCTCGACCAGGGCGCGGACCGGACCGTCGGCACACAGCAATGCATCGGACAGCTCGAACAGGGCGTCCGCACGGCGCGGCATCGCGGCGTACAAGTCCCTTCGAAAGGAGGACAGTTCCGCGATGGCCTGCTGGCGAACGGCTTCAGGGACCATAATCGACACCGACGACCTCCGGCTCTGTTGTGCGACTCGACATCACACAGCGTGAAACGGAGGTCGTCGCCGTGTCCGGCAGATCCCCATGTGGGTGACCAGATCGAACAACCTCAAGCCGATCACCGGAGGTAAAACGACAAGCTCAGGACCTGTGGCTCCTGCCCGACCCGGAGCAGCCCTACGACCTGGTCCTCATGCGCGGGAGCATCACCCACTTCTCCGCCGGACTGCTGGATGCGACCCTGCGCGCACTGGCATCCAGGATGAGCGGGGGAGGAACGCTCGTCATATCCGAGAGCCTGTACAACATTCCTCTTCAGGACTACACCTCCGCCCTGCCCGACGACGAGGACCGGCTCGCCTGCGGCCACCGCAAGACTCTGAACCTCCTGGCCGATGCGCTGATGAGGAATTCCTTCATGCTCCAGGACGCCCGCAGACTGCCCACCGACGAGGACGTCATCCACTGGCTGCAGGACGTGCGGGCCAACATCGAGCGGGTCTTCCCGCGGGAGATCCCCAAGGCGTTCAGAGAACTCCGCGACACGGCCGTCAACCTGACGGCCGCCCTGCACGAGGGCACCTATTCCGTCTACAGCATCATCGCGTCCCGCTGACCGGCCCTCCTCCGCGTGCGAAAGGGGGCTCTCATGCCCGCTGCCCCGTCCGGCGATCCCTCCGCACAGCCGCCCGCCGCCCTCCGGCTTCCCGCGTTCTACTGCCCCATCCCCCGCGCGGTCCATCCCGGCGCCGACGAGGCCGACGCCCACACCATCGCCTGGCTGGACCGTTTCGGGCTCTTCTCCGACCAGACCCAACGCGACCGGATGGCCACCACGCACTGTGGCCGGCTCGCCGCCCTCATGGCCCCCTTCTGCCCGTCGTCGGACCTGCTCAAGGTCTACGCGGACTTCTGCACCTGGGCCTTCGCCTTCGACGACGACTTCTGTGACGAAGGCCCTCTGCGCTTCCATCCGGCCGAGCAGGCCGACGCCTTCGGACGCATGCACCGCGCCATCGAGATCCCCGAATACCCCCTGGACCAGGCCGACAACTACGCGATGGCCCTGCGCGACATCCGCGTCCGGATCGACGCCCACGCATCCCCCGTCCAGGGCGACCGCTTCGCCGAGTGGATGCGCAACTACTTCATGATCGAACTACGCAAGTCGGGCAACTCCGCACGCGGTATCCGCCCGAACCTCTCCGACTATGCCGTCCACCGGCTCTACGGCGGGGGCGGAATGGTCTTCCCCCATATGCCCGCCGCCTTCGAGAACATCGACCTGCCCGCCGCCACCCGCGCCCGGCGCGACATCCACGCCCTCACCGAGATGGCCGCAACCGTCGTCACCTGGGACACCGACTTCTTCGCCTTCGTCAAGGAACGGGAACGCACCAACGACGGCAACAACCTCATCGAGGTCGTCGCCGCCGAATACGACCTCCCCGTCGACGACGCCCTCAGCACCGCCATGGCCATGCGCGACCGCGTCATGTGCCTGTACCTCAGGCTGGGAGACGCGGTCCGCGCCAAGGCGGACCCCCCACTCCACCGCTACAGCACCCTGCTGGACCACTATGTACGCGGCTCCCTCGAATGGGACCACGAGGCCGCCCGGTACCCCCGATACCTCCGTTCAGACGGCACCCTCCCCGTCACCCTCACGGGCTGGACCGACCACCCCGGCAGCGACGACCCCACCCCCCTGCCCATCCGCTCCATCTCGTGGTGGTGGCACCACGACCCCCTCGGATGACGACACGAGCGGTCCGGTGCCGCGAGGAGCCCGCACCGGTCGGCCCCGGGGCTCCTTCACCGGCCCGACCGGCGCAGGCCGGGCGTGGCTCACCCGGGGTTCACCGGGCCGGGTAGGAGGCGGGCGTACCGGCCGGGAGCCCGCCCGCCGCCGGTGTCCGCCCGAGCCCGGAGGCCCTCCGATGTCCGACCGCGACCACGACTCCAGCACCGGCCGGCCCACCCTCGACCGCCGGCGCCTGCTCCGGAGCGGCCTGGCCACCGGCGCCGCCACCGCCCTCGGGACGGCCGCCGCCACCTCCGCCGAGGCGGCCGGCTCCCCCGCCCCCGACCGCGTCCTCACCCTCACCGGCCATCTGCCCACCGGCGCACCCGACTTCGTCCACCTCCCCTTCGACGTTCCCTCCGGTGTACGGGAGATCGCCGTCTCCTACGGCTACGACAAGCCCTCCGTCCCCGCCGGCACCCCCGGCAACTCCTGCGACATCGGCCTCTTCGACGAACGCGGCACCGACCTCGGCGAGAACGGCTTCCGCGGCTGGTCGGGCGGCTTCCGGACGGAGTTCACGATCGCCCGGGACCGGGCGACGCCCGGCTATCTGCCGGGGCCGATCCGCCCCGGCACCTGGCACGTCGTCCTCGGCCCGTACCAGGTGGCGCCGCAGGGGCTCGACTACCGCGTTCAGGTGAGCCTCCGATTCGGCGTTCCCGGGCCGGAGTTCACCCCGTCCTACCCGCCGGAGCGGGCCCGGGGCCGGGGGCGTTCCTGGTACCGGGGCGACTGCCACCTCCACACCGTGCACTCCGACGGCCGCCGGCTGCCCGCCGAGGTGGCGGCGGAGGCGCGGGCGGCCGGGCTGGACTTCATCGTCTCGACCGACCACAACACCACGTCCTCGCACGGGGTCTGGGGGCCGCTGGCCGGTCCCGACCTGCTGATCGTGCTGGGCGAGGAGGTGACCACCCGCAACGGCCACTGGCTGGCGCTGGGCCTCCGGCCGGGCCGGTTCGTCGACTGGCGGTACCGCTCGCGCGACGAGGCGTTCCCCCGCTTCGCCCGCCAGGTCCGCCGCCAGGGCGGCCTGGTGGTGCCCGCCCACCCGTTCTGCCCGTATGTCGCCTGCCAGTGGAAGTTCGGCTATCAGGACGCCGACGCGGTGGAGGTCTGGAACGGCCCCTGGACGTACGACGACGAGTCGGCGGTGGACGGCTGGGACGCCCGGCTCGCCGTCGCGCTGCGGGAGGGGCGCTCCTGGCTGCCGGCCGTCGGCAACAGCGACGCGCACAGCGCCCCGCAGGTGATCGGCTCGCCGCACACCGTGGTCCGGGCCGAGGACCTCACCCGGGACGCGGTTCTGGACGGGCTGCGGGCCGGGCGCAGCTGGCTGGCCGAATCGGCCGCCGTCCAGCTGGAGTTCACCGCCACCGGGCACGGCCGCCAGGCGGGGATCGGCGAGCGGCTGACCGTCCCGCCGGACGCGCCGGTGGACGTGCGGCTGGCGGTGTCGGGGGTGCCGGGCGGGACGGTCCGGCTGCTGACCGACGAGGGCCAGCTGCACCAGGAGACGCTGCCCGCCGACGGTTCGGGCACGGTGGTCTGGCGGACGACGGCCTCGCTCGCCGCGTACGTCCGGGCCGAGGTCAGGCACCCGAGGGCGGACGGGACACCCGGCAAGGGCAACGCGATGGGTCCGGACCTCCCCTGGGGTCCGATGGCGGCGCTCACCAACCCGATCGTGCTGGGGTCCGAAGAGCGGTAACGCGACGCCCCGGCACGGGCTTTGGGAGGTCCGTGCCGGGGCGGCGGTCGCCGTACAGGCCCTGGGGCGCACGAAGGCCGGGGAAGGCCGTTACGTGTCCTGCCCGTTGCCGGGGGTGTCGCACAGCGCGTGGTCGACGAGGTCACTGGCGGCCCGCTCCTGTCGGAGTGCGCTGTCGGGCGAGTCGTTCAGGGCGGTGGACATGGAGACGGTGACGGTGCGGCTGCCGTCGTCGGTGGCGCCGTTCAGGGTGATGTAGCCGCCGTCGCCTCCTTCGTGGCTCCAGTAGCCGCCGCCGCAGGACAGGGGCCGGCCGACCAGGCCGAGGCCGTAGCGTCCGTGTGGCCAGAACGCCTGGATCTCCTCGCTGACCGGGACGGTGTCCCGCATCTCGGCCAGCCGTGCCCGGGGCAGGAGTTCGCCGCCGAGCAGGGCCTGGAAGAAGCGGTTGACATCCGCGGTGGTGGAGACGTAGCCGCCGGGGTCGGGGAGGATCACCTCGGTGACGTCGACCCGTTCGCCGGAGGGGAAGACCTGGTAACCGTCGGCGTGTGGCCGGCGCAGTGTGGGGGTGCTGCCCGGCAGGTAGGTGTGGTCCATGCCGAGCGGTTTCAGGACCAGGTCCTCGACCTCCTGGTGCCAGGGGCGGTCCGTGACCTTCTCGATGATCATGTCGAGCAGGGCGTAGCCGGTGTTGGAGTACCTCCACCCGGTGCCGGGTGGGAAGTCCGGGCGGTGCCTCATCGCCAGCGCGACGATCTGTTGGGGTGTGTAGGTGTCGTACCGGCGCTCGTCGTACTCCTGCGGGGTGGTGAAACCGGGGAGATCGTCGTCGTGGATGCCGCTGGTGTGCTGGAGGAGTTGGCGGATGGTGATCCGGCGTCCGTCGTTGCCGTTGCCGTCCACCAGGCCGGGCAGCCGGCGGTCCACCGTGTCGTCGAGCGCCAGCCTGCCCTCGTCGACCAGTCGCAGGACCACGGTGGCCACAAGTGCTTTGCCGGTGCTGGCCATCCGGAAGTAGCCGTCGCGGGGCACCGGGCGGTCCGTGCCCGCCTCGGCGACGCCGCTGGTGGCGACCAGATCCCGGCCGGGGCCGGTGGTCACCCGTGCCTGGACGCCGGTGACCCCCAGCGCCCGGATGGCGTCGGTGTCCCGGCGCAGATCGTCCTGCCCGTATCCGGGCGCGGTCGCTTCGGCGTCGACCGGCGGCCGGAGGGCAACGGCCGCGCCGGCCAGGAGGAGGGCGGCCGCCGCCGCGGCCAACCACCGTCTGCCGATGCGGCGGTGCTGCCGGTCGGGCAGGGACGGGTCCGGGTGGTGCGGCGCTGCGGTCGGGCTTGTGGATCTCATGCCGCCACGCTAGGCAGGCGTCGGGTCGCGGGTCGCTACCACGGACTCCCGCAGGAAAGGTACAGCCACCTGTAGTGCCGCAGGGCCGCCCGGTTGTCTAGGGTGCATCAGGTGGGGCCTCCCACAATCCTCCTGTGCGACAAGGGAAAGCGAAACAAGTGCTCGGCATACCCGGCGCGGCCCGCGCGTGGTGGCTCAGGACGCGGCGCGGCGGGCGTTACCTGCTGGGCACCCTGGTGGCCGCGACGGTGACGCTCGCGGCGGCGCCCCTGCTGTGCGTTCCGTCGCTGGCGCAGCCCTGGACGGAGCGGCATCGCCGGCGCGCCGGGGCGCTGCTGGGACAGTCGGTCGAGCCGCGTCCGCGCGCCGCCCGCCGCAACGGTGGGTGGCTCGTGACGCAGGTGGTCACCGGTCTTCCGGCGGGCGCCCTCGCCCTGCTCTGCCTGGGCGGCCTGTTGCTCACTCCCGTCGTCACGGTGCTGTGGTGGGCCTTTCCCACGGCGCCGTGGCTGCCCGTGCTCAGCGTTCCCATCACCGGCTGGGGCACCGCGTTCTCGGTCGGCCTGGTGAATCTCGTGTTCCTGGCGGCACTGGCCGCCATCGCCCTCCCGCCGCTCGCCCGGGCGCACGCCCGGTGCTGCCTCGCGGTCCTGGCGCCATCGCCCGCGGAGCAACTGGTCGAGCGCGTCACCGAACTCACCCGGACGCGTGCCGACGTCCTGCAGGCGCACAGTGCGGAACTCCGCCGGATCGAACGGGACCTGCACGACGGCACCCAGGCCCGGCTCGTGGCCATCGCGATGCGGCTCGCCGTCGCCGGCGAAAGCCTCTCCGACGACCCCGCCGCGGCCGCCGTTCTGGTCCGGCAGGCCCACGCCGAGACCGAGGACGCGATGACCGAGCTGCGTTCCGTCATCCGCACCATCTATCCCCCGGTGCTGGCCGACCAGGGCCTCTCCGGCGCGCTCGGCACCCTGGCCACCAGGGCCGGGGTGCCGACCCGCATCGACATCGGCCCGCTCGGTGAGATCCCCGCAGCGGTCGAGGCGGTCGCCTACTTCGCCGTCACCGAGGCACTGGCGAACATCGCCCGACACAGCCGGGCCACCCATGCCTCGGTGCGCGTCACCCGCGACGGCGCGCTGCTCCGCGCGGAGATCGCCGACGACGGGACCGGCGGAGCGGACGCCGCCCGGGGGTCCGGCCTGGACGGAATGCGCCGCCGCGCCGCCGCTCTGGACGGCACCATGAAGATCAGCAGCCCACCGGGTGGGCCGACCGTCATCACCGTGGGGCTGCCGTGCGCGTAGTGATCGCCGAGGACAACGTCCTGCTGTCATCCGGGCTCGAACTCCTGCTCAACTCCCGGGGTTTCGAGGTCGTCGCGATCGCGGCCGACGCCCCCGGTTTCCTCGCCGCCGTCGAGACCCACCGACCGGACGTCACCATCGTGGACGTGCGGCTGCCCCCGGGCTTCCGCGACGAGGGCATCCGGGCCGCCGTCCAGGCCCGCCGCGACCGTCCCGGACTTCCCGTCCTGGTCCTGTCGCAGTACGTGGAGCAGGAATATGCGGGCCGCCTGCTCGCCGACGCCCGGGGCGGCATCGGATATCTGCTCAAGGACCGGGTGAGCCGCGTCGCGGAATTCACCGACGCACTGCGCCGTGTGGCCGGCGGCGGCACCGCCATGGACCCCGAGGTCATCGCCCAGCTCCTCGCCGCACGCAGCGATCCCGTCGATGCCCTGACCGCACGCGAGCGCGAGGTCCTCGCGCTGATGGCCGAGGGTCACGACAACGCGGCCATCGCCCGACGGCTCGTCATCACCGACAACGGCGTCCACAAACACATCGGCAACGTCTTCCTCAAACTCGGCCTGTCGGCCGGCGACAGCGGTCACCGCCGCGTCCGCGCCGTCCTGGCCCACCTCCGCCGCCATGGCGGTACCGCGCCCGGCCCCACGGCATCACACCCGCCGGCATGAACAGCGCCGTGCCCCAGGCGCATCGTCCCTTCTCGAACAGCTCGACCTGGCTGCCGTCCGGGCCTGTCGAGCGATCTGCCCTGATCGCCCGGGTCCGGGTCGGGGCCGGGTGGGACGGTCCGGCGGCGCTCACCGACCCGATCACGCCGGGGTCCGAGGAGCGGTTGGAGAGGACTCGGGGTGCCGCCGTGGACTAGGTTGATCCCGAAAGCATTCAATCGTAGGAACGAGGCGGCCGACGGTCCGCACCGGGTCCGACCGACCCGCGCGTTCCGGCCGCCCGGCCTCCGCGCACCCGTTCCGCCCCCGGCCCGCGAAGGGATCAGCAGCTGTGAACCGTACGACCGTAGGTGGGCCGGAGATCGGCGGCGGCCGGGGCGCCGGCGGCGTCGTCGTCCTCTCCGACCCGGCCGGGGCCGAGGCCGGGAACAGCGCGGTCGCACCCCTGCTGGCGGACGCGCTGCATCCGAGCGTGCATCTGCGCGCCGACGACTTCCGGCGGGCGGTCCGTCAGGGCTTCGTCCCACCGCACCTGCCGGAGGCCCGGCGCCAGAACGAGACCGTGCTGGCCGCCACCGCCCAGGCCGCCTTCGCGTACGCCACGGCCGGCTACCAGGTGGTGGTCGAGTGCGCGGTCGAGCCGGCCGCCCTCGGCGCCTTCCGCCGGGAGAGCCGTGCCACCGGCGCGGCGCTGCACTACGTCGCGCTCCGCCCGGCCGGCACCGGACCGCTGGACCGGCACGCCGTGGACACCACCGCGATGGACGAGGAGACGGCCACCAAGTCCGTCCTCGACGGGCTGCCCGGGGGCGCGTACCTCCTCGGCTGGTGAGCCCGGCAGGCGGCCCCGGTCCCTGCTCGGGACCGGGGCCGCCTGCCGTGACCAGCGGTCAGCCGGCCGCCGACTCTTCCGGGTCGCGCCGGCGGGTGCCGATCAGACCGAAGGTGCCGCCGAGCAGCAGCAGGGCGCCCGAGACGGTGAGCAGGGTGTTGGTGGCGTCGTTGGCCCCGGTGGAGGCGAGCGAGCCGCCGGTCGGCGCCGGGCCGGGGGCGACGACCTCGGTGGGCGACGGCCCGCCGGTGGGCTGCTCGTCCGGCGCGGCGCCGCCGGACGCGGTGGCGGTCCCGGACGTCGGGGCACCCGGCGCCGTGGAGCTCCGGCCGGGGGTCGGCACGGCCGTGCCGGACGCCGTGGGCGAGGCCGTACCGGAGGCCGTGCCGGACGCGGAGCCCGACGGGTGCCCGGTCGGGCTCGCGCAGTCCGTCCGGCCGGACGTACCGGTGGGCGACGGGACGCGGCTGGACGCCGAGGGGGACGGGCTCCCGGTCTCCCGCACGGGGTCGGGCTCCAGCGTGCCCCGGCCGCCGGTCTCGTCGGCCGGGCGGGCGGTGCTCACCGTCGGGATCGGGATCTTGGAGCGGTTCGTGCCGGTGGGCGCGGGGCTGGTGGCGGACGGGCTGGGGCAGGAGGTGCCGCCGTCCCCCGGCCGGGAGTCGGTGTGGTAGCCGGCCACGATCCGGGTGAAGTCGTACGCGGCCTGCTGGACGCCGCTGCACGTCGCCGGGTCGTACGCACCCCCCGCGCAGGGGCGGTCGCGGTTGACCGCCCAGTAGCCGAAGCGGGCGAGGTGGTGGGTGGCGGCGAAGTCCCGGATGGTGCGGAAGTCGGCGGGGCTCAGCTGCTCCCCCTTCTGGTCGGTGCGGCCGTTCATCGACGAGAGGCCGGTGTGCCGCCAGGCCTTGTCGGCGTCCCAGCCGTAGGCGGCGGCGACGGCCTGCTGGAGGCCGGTGACGGCGGTGGCGGTGGCCGCCGCCATGGTGCCGTCGTGACCGATGAAGTCGAACGGCATGGCCGTCCAGCCGTCCACCTCCAGGCCCGCCTTGGCGGCCAGCGCGATCAGGTCGGCGCCGTCCTTGTCGGGGCCGGTCGGGTCGACCGCGAAGGAGAGGAAGACCCGCAGGCCGGTGTTCTTGGCCTTGAGCGTCTTCAGCGCGTCGACGACCCGCTTGCGGACCTCGGGGGTGCTGAGCTCGGTGGACTCGATGTCGATGTCCACGGCCTTCAGGCCGTAGGCGTCGACCACCTTCTGGTAGGCGGCGGCGAGTTCGGCGGCGGTGGTGCACCGCTCGCCGAGCTTGGCACCGTCCCAGCCGCCGAAGGAGGCCAGGACGTCCCCGCCCGCGGCCCGGATCTGCTTGATCTTCGCCTCGTCGGTGCCGCCGGTGAGCGCGCGGGAGCCGTCCCACTTCGGGTCGCACGCTCCGCCGGAGAGCACGTAGGAGAGGGCGAACTGCCGCAGACCGGTGGCCTTCATGACGGCGACCGGGTCCGGGGCGTCGCCCCAGCCGAGGTAGACGGAGGCGGCGTTGAGGCCGAGCGGGTCGGCGGTCGCGGCGGGGGCGTCGTTCTGCGCGAGGATGAGCACGCCGCCGGCGGCGATCGCCGTGGCGGCCACCGTGATCCGTCGGCGGCGGCTGAGCCGGTGTTTGGGCATCGGGACTCTCCTGGGCTGATGGCGGGAACGGACGGGCCGACCCGGTGTGGGGCGCACGACACGCGGAGCGCCCCGGCGGCGCCCCACAAGGGCACCGCCGGGGCGCCGGGGGGCCCGGATCCCGCCGGGGCGCGGAAGCCGGGAGTTCCTGGGCCAAGGGCCTGGTCCGAGCGGCGGCCTTCAGCTGTAGCTACGGACGGACGGGCCTGCCCGGTTCACCGGACCGCGAGAGACAGTCCGTCAGCCGCCTTGCCCGGAGCGCGAGTTGTCGGCTCCGGGCGGGGGAACCGGCGCCCGCACGGGGGTGACGGGCGCCGGCGGCGGTACCGCCACCCCGTTCTACGGCCGGGGACCGCCGCGCGGTTCAGACCGGTGGACGCGAGTGGCACGGGGCGGTCCGGAGAGTTCTCGCCGGGTCAGCCGGCGGACGCCATGCCGCGGGCTTCGAGGATCGGTCGCAGCGCGCGGACGGCGTAGAAGCTGCGGGACTTGACGGTGCCGACGGGCACGCCGAGGACGGCGGCGGCCTCGGCCATCGAGCGGCCGTTCATGTGGAGTTCGACGAGGACGTCGCGGTGGTGGGGCTGGAGTTCGGCGAGCGCGACCGCGATGTCCCGGGCGGCGAGCACCTCGTCGTACGGGTCGTGGGTGCCGGCGTGCTCCTCGGGGGCGTCGTCGGCGACCTCCTGGGCGCGGGCGGCCTGCATCCGGAAGTGGTCGATGGCGATCCGGCGGGCCACGGTGAACAGCCAGGGGCGGCTGTGCTCGGCCCCCCGGTGGATGGCGGCCGGGTTCTGCCAGGCGCGCAGCAGGGTTTCCTGGACGATGTCCTCGGCCTTGCCCCGGTCCCCGCTGGTGACGCGGAGCATCGCCCGCAGCAGGTAGCCCCCGTGCAGGCGGTACAGCTCCGCCAAGGTGTGGTGGTCCAGGGTGGCGCGCTCCGGCCGGTCGGGCCTGGCGGTGTCCTTGGCGTGAGCGGTAGCGTCGATGGCCACGGCTGTTGAGCCCCTCGCAGCAGTTCGTCGGTACGGCGGGCGGGTGGTTCGCATGGGCCCACCCCCTTGCCCGGTAGACGTTTCCAGCCACCGCCAACACCGGACCAACGCTTCGCCAACGAAGATCAGGGCGCGGCGTTGGCGGGCCGGGGGCGCGGCGTTGGACCGGACGAAGGACCGGCGGCGGTCCGGTCCGCCCAGCGGGTTCCACACCCGCCCGCCGGGGTCACCCCGGGCACCGGCCGCGCCGGCGGCCCAGCCCCACGGCCACCGCGCCCAGGCCGACCAGCACCGCCGTCCCCAGGGCGGCCGCGGCGAGCGCCGAGGCCCGTTCGACGGACGTCGGGTCCGCGGGCGGGGGCACCGTGACCGGATCGGCCGAAACCGGCGATTGGCCCCCACCGCCGCCGGGCAGGGCGGTGACGGCGGCCACCACGTCCAGGGTGCCCCAGCCCAGGGCCGGGTCCGGCAGGGCCGAACCGGGCTGGTAAGCCGTGGACTCCAGCCGTTGGACGAGCTGGTCGACCGTCAGGTCCGGGGTGCGGAAGAGCAGCAGCGCCGCCGCGCCGGCGACGAGGGCGGCGGCATAGCTGGGCCCGGAGCCGGTGGCGTAGCCGCCGCCCAGCCCGAAGCCGCCGACGGCGCCGCCGGGCGCGGCCAGGTCCACCCGCCCGCCACGGGTGGCGGTCACCCCCGGGCCGGTGGCCGCCCCGGAGGCCACGGCGCCGTCCGCGCCGACGCCGGTCACCGCGAGCACGCCGGGGTAGCCGGCCGGGTACACCGCGCCGTTGGTGCTCTGGCCGTCGGGCCCGGCGGGGGCGACCAGCAGCAGGCCCTTGGTGGCCGCGTAGGCGACGGCCTCGGCCAGTGCCGGGTTCGGGGCCGCCACGGGCACCCCGACCACGGCCACCCGGGCGCCGCCGTCGGCCGCCGCCCGGATGCCCTGGGCGAGCAGTTCGGGGGTGGTGCTCCCGGCGTCGTCGGTGACGGCCACGGCCAGCACCCTCGCCTCGGGGGCCAGGCCGGACGGGCCACCGTCGGGCGTACGCCGGCCGGCGATCAGTCCGGCCAGGAAGGTGCCGTGGCCCACGCAGTCGCGGCCCGCGTCGCCCTGGCCGTGCAGCCGGGGCCCGAGCCGGAGCCGGTCGGCCAGCATGCCGGAGCCGTTGTCCACGCCGGAGGCGATCACGGCAACGGTCACCCCGGCGCCCCGGCCGAACGGCCAGACGGCCTCGGGCCGCAGGTAGACCTGGGCCCAGGGAGTCCCCTGGGCGGCCCGGGTGGAGGGCTTGCGGCAGCCGCTCTGCCGGAAGTCGGGGAGGGTCTGGGTGACCGCCGCCTGATCGTCCGGGGCCGGGGTCTCGGCCCGGGCGGGCGCCGGCGGCCCGAGCAGGGCCACCGCCGCCGACAGCGCCAGGGCCGAGGACACCGCCGTCGCCGGACCGCCTGCGCGGGCCGGGCGGGTCATCCGCCGCTGCCGGGCCACTGCGGGCCGCTGTCCGGGCGCTCCGCGCCGCCGGGCCCGCCGGTGACGCCGAGCCGGTCCACCGCGATGTCCTGCGGCAGGAGCAGGCTGAGCTCGGAGACGTCGGCGAAGTCGAGCCGGCCGAGCCGGCCGGCCTGGCGGGTGATCATGCCCTCCAGCGTCTGCCGGGCGAAGCGCCCGTTGCCGAAGGTGCGGTCCCGCGGGACGGCCGCGAACAGTTGCTCCAGCGCCGCCAGGGTCTCGGGCGCGCAGGTGTAGCCGGCCGAGTCGGCGTGCCGGCCGACGATGGTGACGAGTTCGGCGTCGCTGTAGTGGCCGAAGTCGACCTGCCGGGAGAAGCGGGAGGCCAGGCCCGGGTTGGAGGCGAGGAAGTGGCGCATCTCGTCGTCGTAGCCCGCGACGATCACCACCACCTCGTCGCGGTGGTCCTCCATCAGCTTCATCAGGGTGTCCACCGCCTCCTGGCCGAAGTCGCCACCACCGCCGTGCCGGGGCGTCAGGGTGTACGCCTCGTCGATGAACAGCACACCGCCGCGCGCCCGGTCGAAGGCCTCCTTGGTGAGCTGGGCGGTGTGGCCGACGTAGCGGCCGACCAGGTCGGAGCGGGCGGTCTCGATCAGCTGGCCGCCCGGCAGCACGCCCAGTTCGGCGAGCAGTTGCCCGTACAGCCGGGCGACGGTGGTCTTACCGGTGCCGGGCGGCCCGGCGAAGACCAGGTGGTGGCTGATGGTGGCGGTGGGCAGCCCGGCCTCCTCGCGGCGGCGGACCTGGCGGATCAGGTTGACCAGGTCCTCGACCTGCTCCTTGGCGGCGGGCAGGCCGACCATGGCGCGCAGTTCGGCGAGCAGTTCGGTGCCGTCCCGCTTGGCCTCGGGCGGGGCGGTGTCCTCGGCGGCGACGTCCTCGGGCAGCAGCAGCGCCAGGTCCTCGTCGGAGATCTCGGGCTGGGTCGCGAGCCTGGTCGCCTGGCGGTCGACCATCTCCTCGAACACCTTGCGGGCCGCCCGGCCGTTGCCGAAGTCCTCTCCCCTGGGCATCCGTTCGAAGAGCGTGGTGAGGGAGTCGTGGGCGCCGTCCGCCAGTTCGTAGCCGTGCCCGACGGCGGCCCGCTCGACGATGGTGACCAGCTCGTCCACCTCGTAGTTGGCGAACTCCACGGTGCGGCTGAAGCGGGAGGCCAGGCCCGGGTTGGAGGCCAGGAAGTCGGTCATCTCGCCGGAGTAGCCGGCCACGATCACCACGATGTCGTCGCGGTGGTCCTCCATCAGCTTGACCAGGGTGTCGATCGCCTCCCGGCCGAAGTCCGGGCCGCTGCCGCCCGAACCCGCCGAGAGGGTGTAGGCCTCGTCGAGGAAGAGCACCCCGCCGAGCGCCTCCTTGAACACCTCGGTGGTCTTGATCGCGGTGCCGCCGATGATCGAGGCGACCAGGTCGGCGCGGGCCACCTCGGTGAGGTGGCCGCTGCGCAGCACGCCCAGCTCGGCGAGGATGCTCCCGTAGAGGCGGGCGACGGTGGTCTTGCCGGTGCCGGGCGGCCCGGCGAAGACCAGGTGGCGGCTCATCGGCAGCGCGGGCATGCCGGCCAGTTCCCGGCGCCGGGCGAGCTTGTTGAGGTTGACCAGGGTGGCGACCTGCTCCTTGACGCCGGCCAGACCGACCAGCGACTCCAGCACCTCCAGCGGGCCGGCCGCGGCGGCCGACTGCGCGGGCGCGCTCTCGGCGGCGGGCTCCCCGGCGGGTCCGTGGCCGGGGCCGGGGGCGGCTCCGGCCGGCTGCGCCGCCCGGTGGGCGGGCGCCGAGCCGGCGGTGGCGGTGCCGTGCGCGTCCGGCAGGCCGTTCTCCTCGCTGACCAGCTCCTCCAGGGCGAGCCGCTCGCTCGGCTCGCTCTGGCGCAGGCCGGAGCCCCGGTTGCGGGAGAGCGTGCAGCCGGTCAGCCGGACCGCCTCGGTGGAGTCGGTCCGCACGCCGTCGCCGATGTTCTCCGCCGCCGTGAGCTGGGCCAGCACGGCCCGCGCCCCGGCCCCGATCCGGACGCCGTGGCGGCGGTTGCCGGTCACCCGGACCCTGGTGCAGGTCAGTTCGGCGCCGTCCTCGGCCGTGATGCCGTCCTCGGCCGATCCGGACACCTCGCAGTCGCGCAGCGTCGCCGTGCCGACCCGGCCGAGCAGCACACCGGACCCACCGGCGCCGCGCACCACGGTGGCGCCGACCCGGGTGTCCGCACCCTCGGCGAACCGGAGCCCGGCCCGGCCCGCGTCCAGCACCTCGCAGTTCTCCAACTGCCCGCGTCCGTCCCGGAGCACGGTCATGCCGTCGCCCTTCGCGCGGTGGACGGCGACCCGGCGCAGGCGCGGGTTGGCGCCGTCGGTGATCAGCACGCCGGTGCCGGCGACGTCCCGCACCTCCAGCCGGTCGAAGTCGGCGGAGCTGTCGCCGGTCAGTTCCACCCCGTCGGTGCCACAGTCCCGGACGACGGTGCGGGCCAGCGTCGGGCCGGACGACTCGCCCACCCAGATGCCGGTGCCCTGCGCGCCGTCCACCTCGCAGTCCTCGAAGGTGCCACGCGAGCGGGCCGTGACGTGGATGCCGTGGCCCGCCGTGCGGGAGGCGCGGCAGCGGCGCAGCAGCGGGTCGGTGCCGGCGGCGAGCGCGATGCCGTGGCCGGAGGTGGCGGTGACGGTGCAGTCCTCCAGGACGACCTGGGCGGAGGAGCTGATGTAGATGCCGATCGTGGTGTCGCGGACGGCGGTGCGCACCAACCGCGTGGTGCTGCGCTCCTCCAGGGCGATGCCGGGCTTGTCGGTGACCGAGATCTCGCAGCCCTCGAAGGTGCCCCGGGCGTCGCCGTTGGCGCAGATGCCGTTGCCGCGCGCATCGCGCAGCACGCAGTTGCGCAGCAGCGGGTTGGCGCGCTCGCCGATCACCACCGCGGAGCTGCCGAGGTGTTCGATCACGCAGTCCTCGATGATGCTGGTGCCGCTGGAGGTCTCGACGATGCCGGCGCCCGCCGGGTTGGTGACGCGGCATCCGCGCATCGCCAGGGTGCCGTCCCCGCGGGTGAGCAGGGCCGTCCAGGAGCTGCCGACCACTTCGCAGTCCTGGACGGCGGCCTGCCCGCGCGGCACGTCGATGGCGGGCATCTCCTCGTCCTGCCCTTGCAGGATCAGGCCGGTCAGCTGCACCGCCTCGGCGGTGACCTGGACCACGCAGCCGCGCCGGGCGGTGATCCGGACGCTGCCCCGGGCCTCCGCGGCGGTGATGGTGACCAGCTTGCTGATCACCAGGTTCTCCTCGTACCGGCCGGGGCGTACCGAGATCACCGCCCCGCTGCGGGCCGCCGTCAGGGCGTCGCCGATCGTGCGGTACGGGCCGTCCCGCTGCTCCGGGCACACCGTCAGCACGTGGCGCGACATGGCGTGGCCTTCCTTTCCGTTGCTCCAGTGGTGGTGGTCGGCGGCGTCCCGCCGGTGCCCCGGCCGCACGGCGGCCGGGGTGGCGGAGCGGTCAGCCGGTGCAGTCCGCGCGGACGGCGGAGGCCGCGAGGTGCGCCTTGTCGGCGCCGCCGCCGCCCCAGTCGATGCCCCTGGAGTGCAGCATCACGGCGATCCGGCCGCCGCTCACCGGGAAGGTGCCGCTCGCGGTGACCCAGCCGCCCCGGTTCGCGGTCTGGTCGACGCTGAACGAGCCGATCGTTCCGCTGTTGGGCGAGGAGCTGTTCTGGACGGTGTAGTAGGCGGGCTTGCCGCCGACGGCCTTGCGGTCGCTGTTGTTCGGGACGTAGACGGAGATCCGGCAGGTGCCGCTGGTGACCGGGGCCGTGGTGAAGGTCCACACCACCGAGTTGCCGTCGTCCTTGGTCGCCGAGCCGGACATCGGGAGTGCCGCGTACTTGCCGTTGCAGCCCGAACCGGAGTACCCGCCGGCCGAGTTGATCGTCCAGCCGGTGGTGCCCTGCTCCCACCAGCCGTACTGGGCGTAGCCGGCGGCGGAGTTGCCGCAGTTGACGGCGCTGAAGCTCGGCGCGGCCGGGGGCTTCGGCGGCGCCGGCTGGCCGGGCGCGGGCTGCTGGGGCGCGGGCTGGCCGGGGGCGGGCTGCTGCGGCGCCGGCTGCTGCGGGGCGGGCTGGCCGGGCGCGGGCTGCTGCGGGGCCGATCCGCCGGGTGTGCCACCGGTCGTCGGCGGCTTTGCGCCCTGGGCGGGCGGGTTGGCGGGCCGGGCGAGCGAGTTCAGGTTCGTGCCGGATGCCGCGCCGGGCGCCGTACCTGGCGTCGTGCCGGGAGTCGTGCCGGGCACCGTCGCGGTCCCGCCCTCCGTCCCCTGCGGCGCGGTGGTCCCGGGGGCCGGGTCCTGGGCCGGCGCCGGGTCGGTGGGCGCCTCGGCGCCCGGGGTACCGGGCGCGGTGGGATCGGCCGGATCGGTGGGTGACGCGGAGACCGTGGGGTCGCCGAGCTCGGGGCCCTCGGCCAGCGGCTGGTCCGCCTGGCTCAGCCCGGCGCCGTCCACTGTTTTGTCACCGTCCCGGCCGCTGCCGGCCATCAGGAACGGCAGGCCCATCAGCACCACGCCCGCGGTGGCGGCGGCCACGAACACCGGTCGCTTCAACCGTGCCCGGCGGCCCGGCTGTTCGGCCGGCTCGGGCCCGGCGGGCGCCTCGACCGGGCCGGGGCCGACGGCGTGCGGCGTCATCGGGGGCGCCGGGGGTGCGGGAGCCGGGCCCGGCGGGGCCATCGGCGGCACGGCGGCGACCCGCCCGTAGTGCGGCACAGTGGCCGGGGCGGCCACGGCTGCGGCCACCGGGGCAGCGGCCACCGGGGCGGCCGTCTCCCCGGCGGGCGGCGTCGCGCTCGCCACCGCGACCGGCCCCGCTCCGCCGCTCTCCTCCATCTCCCAGGCCACCGAGGGCAGCTGAATGCTCGCCGCCCCGCCCTGAGCCCCGTTTCCACTTGTGCTCGTGCCCACCGCAGCTCCTCGGCTCCGCATGCAGTCCTGTCGGCGGAACCGCCCGGCCGACAGGGCCACGGACGCTTCCACTCCGTAGTCACGGCCCGGCCGGGCCCGACGGTTCACCTGCCGTCGGCGGACCTCCGGGCCCGGCCGCGCCGGCCTACCCGTTCAGCGCCCTGAAGATGTCGTCGGCCAGCGAGGGACCGACGTCGTTCAGCAGGTTCGGTGCCACGTCCGGGCCCGGGTGCGTCGGCGCGGCACCCGGCGCCGGCGCCGGCACGGGAACCGGCTCCACCGGGGTCGCGGCCCAGGCCCTGAGGTCATCGAGCGTGACGGTGCCCCCGTCGGCGGTCCGCTCTTCGATGAATCCGATCACCCTCCGCAGCACCTCGGCCCGCAACGACGCCCGGGGCGGCCATTCGAGCAGCTCCCGCACCAGGCGGGCCGCGGCGGTCGAGGAGCCGCCGGCCAGCTCGACCAGCCGGTGGGTCGCGCGGATGTGCTTGAGACCGTCCTCGTTCGTGCTCGTGAACTTCCCGTCGTAGGCCGTCCTCCCGACCCGGAACGTCCCCAGGAGCTGGTCGATCTCGGGGTCCGTCAGCTCGCTCTGCTGCCTCGGCTTCCCGCCCTCCCGCTCCGCCCTCGGAGTCTCCAGGGCCAGGTGGATCTCACGCAGGGCCGTCGGACTCTCGACGAAACGCAGCTCACCTCGCCGCTGCTCGCCGGTGAAGGTGGCGTAGGTGTCGTCCGGCACGTCCCGCTTGACCGTTTCCGCCAGCGGAATGTCGACCGTGAACGGGACGACCCCCTTCTCGGTGACCTTTTCGCGGTTTCCGTCGAAGAACGTCACCTCGATCTCGGCGGCCCCGGCGTAGCGGGCCATCGGGGTCGGGAACTTGCCGTTCGAGATCACCTGGCCCGCGTCGCCCAGCATGCCGCCGTCGCGCCACACCCGCTGGGCTCCGCCGGTGAGACCCGGGGTGTTGGTGATGTCGCCGGGGACCTTGAGGCCGACCTGGCCCTGGAGGCCCGCCTGCTTCGCGGACAGCTCGGTCAGTACGGAGCCGAAGGAGGTCCCGTTCGACGGGCTCAGCTCGACGGCGCTGTCGTTCTCCCGGTGTCGGAGCTCGACGAGCTTCACCCGGACCTCCACGCCCTTGTCCTGGCCCAGCAGCCATCGGCCCGGTGACGCCGTGGCGATCTCCATGCCCTGGCTCGCGGTACCGAACAGCGCCGACAGGTGGCTGTGGGAGGTGATGCTGCCGACCAGGTGGCCGATCCGGCGCCACGTCCCCGTGCCGAAGTACTTCCGCCCGCGCAGCCGCACCAGGTCCTGAACGCCTCCGACGTCGCCGAGCCAGCGCAGCACGTCGGTGTCGCGCAGTCCGGTCGTCCAGACCCGGTCCGGCGGGACCGTGGCGGTGACCGGCGCGGGCGGTTCCGCCGGGAGGGTCCGCGTCGGCTTGATCCCCGTGTTGGGCGCGGCGTTCTCCCTGGACGGGGGCACCGGCCGGGTCTCACCCGACTCGACGATGGTCTCGAAGCCGATCCTCGCGGTGCGCATCATGTGCACGGAGGCCCCGAACAGAGGCCGCCGGACGATCTCGAACTGCAGCTCCGCCTCGCCCTCGAAGGCGCTTCCCGCCACCTTGGCCTTGGTGGCGGAGCCGGCCGCGGTGGTCCGGCTCAGGAGGTCCATATGGTCCTTGCCCCAGCCGAAGTTGCCCGACAGCCCGACCGTCACCGGCACCGCCCCCGCCACCGGGATGGTGCCCGTCACCCCGGCGGTGACGTTGTGGCCCTGGCCGGCACCGAAGTTGGTGACGCCGTCGGAGCTGGCGAAGGTGCGCTGCACCTGGGTACCGGCGTTGAACTCGGTGACCCCGGACTCGCCCAGGTGGACCATCCTGTCGCGGAGCACGGCGCTGACGCGCACGGTGGTCCGCCCGTGCCGCACGACGATCTCGTCACCGGCCGTCATGGCCTTGAGCCTCGCCTGGAGCCTGCCCGGGGTGAGCTCCTCCACCAGCTTCCGCCGGATGCCGTCCCAGTCGCTCCTGAAGGGGTTGCTCCCCGACTTCGCCGACGCCGACGCCGACGCCGGCTTCCGGTCCGGATGCGGCCAGGGCTTCGACTCCAGCTGGTCCAGGATCGACTCGCCCAGCAGGTGCTTGGCCTTGGCCGTCGTCCCGCCCGTCGCCGTTTCCTTCGTCCCGCCGGTCTCCCGGACCGGGAAGACATCGCTGACGATCGCCGAGGAATCCAGCCGGCGGCCGTCCAGGAAGCCCGAGGGCTGCTTCTCGGTGGACCGCTCCGACGACGCGTGCAGGGGTTCCGCATCACGCAGCGGGACGGCCACCCTCGCGGTCGCCGTCACGTGATCGGTGTACGAGCCGTCGTGCACGTTCAGCCACTTGTACCTGACCTCGACGTCGTACTTCGCGGCGACGTCGAAGAACGCGGCCGCCTCGGTGTGCTTGCCCCGGTTCGAGACGGATCCGACGGTGTCCGTGGCATCGCCGTAGGTACGGTCCAGCCGGTAGGTGTAACCGCCGGTGACATCGACGAACTTGGACTTGAACTTGCCCAGGAATCCGCCCTGGTGGCGGTTGAGGCGGTCCCACGCATAGCCCTGGCCGCTCGACGACTGGGTACCGGACTCGAACTCGTACTTCCCCGCCATGGAGTGGTACTTGGCGTCTCCCAGTTTGGCCGTGACCGTGATCTCGGCGCTCCACAGCCGACCGGCGACGGTCTCGGTGATCCTGCCGCCCCGGGTGAGCTGGGAGAGCTGGGTCCTGAGCGCGACCCGGTCGAAGGTCTCACCGATCCGCCGCTTCACCTCGTCGGACGGCTCACCGTACTTCGACCGCACGGCCTCCTCGATGGTGCTGCGCACCTTGCCGGCGTCGCTCAGACCGTGGACGACGTAGGAGGCGTTCAGCTCATGGTTCTCACTCATCCTGCGCGGCGCGACGTACTTGTCGGTCTGGTCCTCGCTCCGGTGGGAACTGCTGGTCGACGTCTCCGTGGGGTGGCCGTCGCTCCCCCGGCTGCTGCCACCCGCGCTGGAGATCGTCCCGCCGTCGCCGGCACCGGTGTCGGTCTCCTTGGGTCCCTCGAAGACGGTCACCTTGTCGGACGTCCCCTCCTTGAGGGTCTCCCGGGCATCCAGGCCCACCTCGACATGCACGGGTGCCGAGACGTCGGGCTCGTCGCCGACCTTGCCCAGATGGATGTCCACCATCAGCTCGGCGCGGTAGATGACCTGCGCGACCGGGTACTTGCCGTTGGCGTACACCCGGTCGGCGTCACGGCCGCGCCAGGCGAAGCGGTCCCGCTGCTGGGTGCCGCCGGTGAGGACGCCCTCACCGCCCAGCGCCTCCCTCGCACCGCTGCCACCGAGTTGCCCCTGGGCGGCGTAGGTGCGCGCGCGCAGCCGGCGCTCGGCGGCGAAGGCGCCGGTCTCGTTCACCGGGTTCAGCTCGGCCTTGCCGTCCTCCCGCACCAGGGTCATCTTCTCGACCTTCGCGAAGGCGGTGACCACGATGCCGTCCTTGCCGTGCAGCTTCAGTTCCAGCGGCTCGCCCCGGGTCATCGCGGTGAGCCTGGACGCCAGCTTCGGCTGGCTGAGCAGGTGCATGACCTCCTCCCTGACCGAGTTCCACCCGCCCGGGAACTTCGCCGCGCCGCTCTTGTCCACCGCCTGGCGCAGCTCGGCGGTGCCCTCCAGGTCCCGGAGGACGACGGACTCGCCCAGCCCGTGCGATCCGGCCCCGGTGGGCCAGACGCTGTCCGGAGGCCTGATGACGTCGTACGTCGGCGGCACGACGGTCTGCTGGGAGCCGCCGACCGAATCCGACGCCGGCTCCGGCGTCTTCGTGTCCGCCTTGTCGACGAGGATCCGAACACCGGCGTCGCCCGCCGCATACCCCGTGGTCATGTCCTTGAAGGTCACCTGGAATTCGACGCTGCCGTCGTAGATCACGCCGGGCACCTTGGACTTGCTGGTGAGCTGGGACACCCGGCTCTGCCCCGAGACCTCGACGAACTCCCGCCCCAGCCGCCCCGTGGCTCCGGCGCCGGCCACGGGACCGTCCAGCTTCGGACCGAAGGTGGGCACGATCGGCAGCTGACCCGCGTGGCCACGGTTCGTCAGGCTGCTGCGCACCTGCTGGACGGTGGTTCCGATGTTGAACTCGGTCTCCTTGGTGGCGCCGACCTGATGCAGGCCGTCGACCCTGGCGGTGATCTCGGCCGCGGCGACCGTCCGGCCCGAGCGGTCGGTCAGCACGACCGTGAGCGGCTCACCCGCCGTCATGCTCTTCAAGTCCCGCTGGAGACGGGCGAAGTCGACCTCGGCCAGGATCTTCTGCCGCAGCTCGGGCCAGTGGGCGGCGGCCTTCTTCCTGGCGGCCTCCTCCTGTTCCAGCCTCCTCGTCCTCGCCTCCGCGGATTCCTGCCGACCCTCCTCCACAGGCTTCAGCCGGGACTCCTCCAGCGGCTTCAGCAGGACCTTCTCCACATGGTCCAGCAGCACCTCCACCGGCCGTCGGCCCTGGCGCTCGCCACGGGGCGAGAGGTCCAGCACGATGTCCTGGCCGCCGACCCGACCGTCCTGGAGACGCTGCGGAGGTGTCTGCTCCGGCGTGCCCGGCGCAAGCGGTTCGCGCACCGGGACGGCCACGGTCACGCCGATCTCCACCTTCTCCGTGGTGTGGCCCTGCTCGGTGCGAACCGTGGAACCCTCGTGCCGGAGCTTGCTGTAGTCGATCTCCAGGCTGATCTCCGACGTGAACACGTTGGCGGGTTCGGAGGTCTTCGAACGCGCCACCATCCCTCCGCTGTCCAGACTGACCTCGCCGTGGCCGCGGTCGTGGAAGTAGCCGGCGAGCTCGGCGAGGTCACCGGAGCTGCTCGAATGCTTGGCCTGGAAGCCGAGGTTGTACTGCCAGCGCACATCACCACGCGTCCCGGTCATGACCGACCGGTCCGCGCCGTTCTCGACCTCGATCTTCTCCTGACGCAGGAACGTCGACTTCTCGACCGTGGCACGCAGCGCGATGCTCCCGCTCCAGCCGTTGCCGTCGAAGGGAGCCACCCACACCTCGCCCCGGGAGAGCGCGGAGAGCATCGGGCGCAGCGTCGCCGGACCGAAGTAGGCGTCGGCGAAGGCCCGGGCCGCCATTTCATCGCCCGCCATGATCCGCTTGATCACGGCGACGACCTTGTTCCGCGCCGCCGCCTCGTGGTCGGTCAGGCCGATCAGGAGGTCCGTGCCCGCGATGTGCCCGCCCTTGGCGGGGCCCACCGGCACCGGCGGCTTCTCCGGCTCGGGCATCGTCGGCAACGGCTCCTCGACGATCTCGCTCTGCGCAGGAGCCCGCTGCTCGGCCGGCTCGATGGGGTTCTGGTCCGTCGGCTTGTTCTCCGGCGACAGGTCGTCCCGGCGGGAGTCGGTCTCGTCCTGCTCCTCCTGCTTCGGCTCCTTCGGCTCCTCCGACTCGTCCTGCTTCGGCTGCTTCGACTCGTCCTGCTTCGGCTCCTCCGACTCGTCCTGCTTCGGCTCCTCCGACTTGTCCTGGTTCGAGTCGTCCTGCTTCGAGTCGTCCTGCTTCGGCTCTTCCGACTCGTCCTGCTTCGGCTCCTCCGACTTGTCCTGGTTCGACTCCTTCGGCTCCTCCGGCTTCGGCTCCTCCGACGCCTCCCTCCTGAGCCCCTCCGACTCGGCGGACCGGGACTCCCGGGGGATGGAGGTGCTGGCGTCGTAGCGGCTGCCGTCGCGGTGATAGACCGACACGATCTCACCGTCCCTGGGCCCGAGCTCCGCGACGAGCTCCACCCCGCCGGCGCTCTCGCGCACCACCTGGAGCCGGATACGGAGCGCATGCGCCAGCACGGCCGGCAGCACGGCCGCCTCCGGTCCGGCCGCCGTGACCGCCCAGTCGTCGACCATGGACCTCAGCCGGTTCCGGACGAGCACGTGCCGCAGTTCCTCCCTCAGCCCCGGCCGGTGGCCGATGTCGACGAGGTTCGCGATCTCCCTCGGCATCGGGCGGTACTCGGTGTTCACCCACTCCCAAACAGACTCCCGCAGGAGCGTCGCCAGCCGGTCCGGCAGCACCTGCGTCGGCGAGTAGCCGAGGATGCGCCGGACCATCTCGGGCGCGGTGCTCGTGACCGATTCCAGAAGGCTGAGGACGTCCTCCCCACCGACCGGCAAGGGTGCCCCGACCTGTGACGGAAGCCGCTCGTCATCGGCAAGCCTGCGCGCCTCCTGCTCCTCCGCCGCCGCCTTGTGCGCCGCCTCCTGCTCGGCAGCCTTGTGCGCGGCCTCCTGCTCCTCGGCAGCCTTGCGCACCGCCTCCTGCTCGGCAGCCTTGCGCGTGGCCTCCTGCTCCTCCGCCGCCTTGCGCACCGCCTCCTGCTCGGCAGCCTTCCGCGCGGCCGCCTCCTGCTCCTCCGCCGCCTTGCGCACCGCCTCCTGCTCGGCAGCCTTCCGCGCGGCCGCCTCCTGCTCCTCCGCAAGCTTGAGCGCCGCCGTCTCCTCCTCGGCAAGCCTGCGCGCCGCCGACGAATCGGACTTCTGCTGCGACGACTCCCCGCCCGAGGTTCGCTCCATGAGCACGGGCGGCTCGATCGGCTTGCTGCCGTCGTAATGCCTACCGCGCACGTCGTAGTAGACCGCGACCCGTCGCCCGTCCGCCGGCCCGTAGCCGCCGAAGTCGTGGACGCCGTCGTGGTTCATCAACCGGAGACGGACACCCAGCGCATGGGCCAGTGCCGGCGGAAGCATCTCTCCCGCGTCCGACGACCATTCGCCCCGCCAGTTCCGGATGGTCCGGAGCAGTGCCGCGCGTTCGTGGGGCGATACCGGCTCGGTGGCCGCGATGACGTGCTGCGCGGCGAAGTCCACCAGTTCGTGTCGGCTCAGTCCCACATACGCGTCCCGGGATTCGGCCGGAATGCGCAGGAGCAGCTCACTGTCACTCAACGCGTCGAAGCTGCCGAGCCGCTGCCAGCGGAGGGCGGACACGACCTCGGCCGGGAATTCCGCCGCGTCCAACTGCCGGTAGTGGTCCTCGACCTGACGCCGAAGGCCCTCGATCGGGTCGGTGGATCGCGCCGTCCACCGCTCGACCAGGTCGGGTGCGCTCACGGAGACCGCCCGCAGCAGGCAGAGGCCGTCGCCCGCCACCTTCACCCGGGGCCCGGCCGGTTCGAACTCCTCCACGTCGCCGGGCCTGCGGCTCGACTGCGGGGTGCCGTCCGCCCCGCCCGGGGACATGGTGTGCTGCAGGACGGGGTGCGTGGTGGCGCCGCCCTGCGTCACGGGCCTGGCCCAGAAGTCGGTGATCAGTCCGTTCTCCTGGCGGATGAACACCCGGTGGGTCGGGAACGAGTGCCCGATGACCGGGGCCAGCACCGCGCCGGGTGTCTGGAGCCGCGTCCGGGCGAGCTGGTTCTGCGCGTTCTCCAGCACGTGGAGGGCGAGGCTTCGCCGGTTCGGCTCCGACCAGTGGTCGGGCATGCCCCGGCCCGCGTCGGCGGCGGGGTTGGGCATCGCCGCGTCCACCCTCGGGGTGTAGGTCTCCGTCATGCTGGTGACGGCCTGCGGACGGACGCCCGTCCCGGGCTCTCCCGGCGCCCGCAGCGGAGGCGGCGGCGGGGTCGTCGGAGCCAGCTGGTGCAACTGGCCGGGGTTGTTCTCCGCCAGCCAGCGGATGTACCCCGGGAGGTCGCCGTTGGCCATCGCCCGGACGTCGGGCAGCAGGATGTCGAGCGCCGACTGGAGGGCCCCGTTGCGGATCGCTGCCGCTTGCTGGGGCTCCAGCTGACGGGCCTGGTGGTCCGTCGCCGCGAGCAGGGTGACGGCGTCGTGGCCGGTGGTGCGCAGGGCCTGCGCCGGGTCCTGGACGAAGTCCAGCCTCAGGCGGACCAGCGACGGTCCGGCGCTGCGGCCGAGGTACTCGTCCACCCGGCGCTGCAGGTCGGCCCGGGCGGGGGCCGAGTCCCCGGCGCCGAGGTGGATGTTGAGCGAGAGTTCGACGCCGGCCTGGCCGCTGTCGAAGCGCACATGACGGAACGTCGCCGGCACCCCCGGGGCAAGCTGCCCCACCCAGGGGGTGGACTGTGCGACCACGTCGCCGGCGCTCCACCGCTGGTGCGGTTGAACGTCGGTCGGGCGGTGGGTGAGGTGCCGGCCGTCCAGGGTGATCCCCTCGATCCGCACGCCGCCGGCCATCCCGATCCAGCGCTCGGGCGTGACCCCGGGCGGGGTCCTCAGCTGCGCGTTCGCGTACGCGTGCGCCACCGCCTGCTCGACCTGGGCGGGCGTCCAGTTCTTGGGGTAGAGCGTGTGCGTCTGCCAGTCGGCGCGCCGGTGCCAGGACTCCGGGAACCTGGCCTCCGGGGAGTCCGGGTGGACCTTGGGGTCGAGGAACCAGACCGAGGACCGGTAGGTGCCGTTGTCGTTCACCTTCCACGGTTCGTCGACCCGGATGCCGCGGAACGTGGCGGCCACCGGGTTCTGCTGGTGGTGCACACCGTCGAGCAGGTGGCGGTTGCCGTAGCGGACGTGGTCCTCGGTCGCCTGGGTGAACGTGCTGTCCGTACGACGCCAGGGCAGGTGCGCGGGCATGTCCAGCCCGTCCTGCCAGTTCGAGGGGCGGAACGAGACGATCTCCTCGCCCCGCACCTCGCCCTCGATCCGCACCCCGGCGTACTCACCCAGGAAGTGGTAGCTCACCTCACCCGACCGCTCGATCCCGACGGTCCGGCGGGCACTGAGCGGGTGCTCACCGGGGCGCGGGCCGTCGAGCAGCCCGGCACCCGCCGAGGGGACGAGCGGCGGGGCGTCACCGGCCCGCCGGGCGGCGAGGTGCGCCTGCTCGGCCGCGTACACGGCCTGCTCCGTCGTCCAGTGCTTCGGGAACATCGTCCGCGTCGTCCGGCCGGGCCGGATCTCCTCGATGTCGCCCGCCAGCCGACCGCTGTGCGTCGCCCGCTCGGTGGTCGTGGCCCCCACCTGGAAGGTGCCGTTGGGGTTCAAGGACCCCGCCACCTCGGTCGGCCGCGGCCGACCCGAGCCCAGCGGCGGGTACAGGTGGCCGCCCTCACCGTTCCGGGTGCCGCGCAGCGCGGTCTCGATGACCTCGCCGCGCAGGCCGACCCGCGTCGGCAGCCCCTCGGGCGTGAAGGTCGCCTCGGGCCGGCCGAGGACCCGGTCGATGCCCGTCCCCAGCTGCCGCAGGTTGCGCGGCTGCATGACCAGGTCGGTCGCGAGGGCCGGCGCCGCCCGGTAGCGGTTGTCGTTGTCGAGGTCGAAGCGGCCGTCGGGGATCAGGATCTGGGATCCCATCATTCCGCCGTCCGTGTACTGGGCGCGGCGCCCGTTGCCGGGCTTCGCCTCGCGGTACTCGTCGGGGAGCCCGAGATGGTGGCCGAGCTCGTGCGCGAGGACGAATGCCGGAGTGCCCAGGTGCCAGGCCCGGTGGTGCTCGCGCATCGACTCGGGGTGGATCACGACGGTCTGGGCGGCCGGACCGGCGGTGTGGACGAGGCCGGCGCGGATTCGCAGCAGGTCGCCGTTGGGCAGCCGCTGGCCGAGGTTGTACGCCTGGTCGACGCCTTCCGCCAGCCGCCCCTTCATCGCCTCCAGTGCCGCACGGATTTCCGGGATCCGAAGATCCAGCCGACTGGTGTCCAGGTGGAGCCGGACCGTCAGTACCGTCTCGCGGTCCCCTCCGGGCAGGTCTCGCCGGTGGACCTCGAAGCGCTGGCCGGCGCGTTCCTCCATCCCCCGGACGAAGGCGTCCGTCGGCGGCCGCACCGTTGCCAGCGGGGCCCCCAACTGCTCATCGACGGAGACCCGTCGGGCGAGCGGCTCGCCCCAGAAGTCGGTGATCCGGCCGTTCTCGGTCCGCACGTTGATCCGGACGTCGCCGAAGCTGCCGCGGTGCACCACCGGAGCCGGGGGTCCACCGGCCGGGGCCTCGTGGGCCGGTGCGCCCTCGCTGTGCGTCACGATCCAGTGGGCGGCGTACCGCCTCGTGTCCTGCGACCACGTGGTGGGCAGGCTGCGGCCGGCGCCGTCGGCGAGGACCGGGGCGAACCGCTGCGCGATGTCCCCGGCCTCCCCGTGCACCCAGCCGCCGGCCGAAGGCTGCTGCTGCTGCGCCACGGCCAGCAGTCGCGCGCCCGGGGCCAACGGCGGTGCGCCGGCCATGAATTCGCGCACCAGGGCGTCCAGCCCGGAGGTGCCCATGGCCTCCGCGAGGTCCGGGAACAGCTCATCGAACGAGGTGATGGTCTCGTGGGCGACGTCGACCTGCGGCGCGTCCTCGGAGCCGGTGACGAAGTTGAGCCGCATCCTGACCAGACCGGTGGCGCCCGGCACCCGCGGGGCGTCGTGGAGGTGGGTGTCGACGAGCTGCTGCAGGTGCTCCCTCATGGCCTGGACCTGCGGGGCGTCCATCCCGTCGGGGTGCAGCAGCTCGATGTCGGTGACGAGCTCCACGCCCTCCTGGCCGCTGTCGAACAGCACCCGTCGGACGTCGACCTGCATGCCGTAGTCCTCACCCTGTGCTTCGTGGAACTGACCACGGTGGGCGACATGGTTCTCCGACCAGGCGGAGTGGGGAGCGTGCGGCTGGTTCAGGGTCGGGCTGTGGAAGACCACCCGGCCGTCCACGGAAATGCCCTCGATCCGCACGCCGCCCGCCTCGCCCACCCAGCGCAGGACCTCGCCTGCCCCCAGCGGCTGGAGGTGGCGGCCCAGCGGTGTCTCGACCCAGTGCAGGGTGCCGGGGGTCTCGCGATCGGCGTAGATCCTGTTGGCGAAGGCCTCCTGGACCCGCTGGTCGGTGATCTGCGCCGTCCAGTCCAGCGGGTAGTACGCCTCCTTGCCCGGCGCGTCGGCCGCGCGGCGCAGGTTCCAGGGCAGGCCCGCCTCCACCGATCCGGGCGTGACCCCCGGGACCGGCGACCAGTCGTGGACGCGCACGACACCGTTGTGGTCCACCGTGTGGTTCGGGGCCGGCCAGGCACTCGGCCGCACCGGCTCGGGCGGCGCGCCGCCCGGGGTGCGCCGGTGCCAGACCCCGCCGGCCGGCTGCCCGATCGGCGTGCGCGCCGAGCCGGCCGCGTCGGCGGACCCCGCTCCGTGGACCGAGGCGGTGTGCAGCAGCGCCGGCTCGGCGTCCCCGTCCAGGAGTATCTGGCTGTCCGGGTACACGTCCTCGTCCGTGGTGTGCACCGGCGTGTGCTCGTCCGTGGTGTGCACCGGCGTGTGCAGCGGCGCCCCGGGGCCCGCCTGGTGCCCGGCCGCGGGGTTCGGTTCGGCCCAGAAATCGGTGATGAGACCGTCCACGAAACTGACCGTCACCCGATGGCTCGGGAATTCGTGCATGACGGTCCCCACCCGGGGGAGAGCCCCGCCCTGCTGCGCGCGCCGCTGCCGGAACTCCTCCAGGACTTCGAGGGCCACGTTCCTGCGGTCCGCCTGCGACCAGTGTGCGGGCATGCCGTGCCCCGCCCCCGCCGCGAGACCGGGCATGGCCTGGTCGCTCACCCGCGCGGCGACCGACGCCGCCATGTCGACCAGTTGAAGATCCGCCGGACGCCTCGCCGTCCCGGGCAGGTCCGGCGTACGCAGCGGCTGCGTCTGCGGGGGGTCGTACGTGGTCCGGCCCAGGTGCGTCGGCATCTGCCCGGCAAGGCCCCGAACGACATCGGGCAGGCTGCGGCCGGTGATGTGCGTGATGTTCATGACGTCGGGCATCAGGGCGATCAGGGCGTCACGCCGGCCCCCGCCGAGGATGGCGGCCCGGTCCTGCTCCGGCGCCCCCAGGGCCCGGCTCTCCGACTCGCCGATGAAGACCATGGGGTTCAGCGCGAGGCTGCGGGCCTGCGCGGGGTCGTCGACGAAGACCAGCCGCACCCGGGCCAACGTCGGCCCCGCAGGTTCGGTGAGGTAGTCGTTGATCCGGTTCTGCAGCCGCGTCCGCTCCTGCGGAGTGACCTCGTTGGACACGTGGACGGGGACGTCGATCGTGACGCCGGTCTGTCCGCTGGGAAAGATGAAGTGGCGGGCGGTCAGACGCCGCCCGGGGGCGAGGTCCACCGGCAGGCCTTCGGAGCGCCACAGCTGGTTGGGGCTCCACCGGCTGTGCGGCTGCGAGGTCGCCGGCCGGTGCACCAGGTGCCGGCCGTCCTGGGTGGTGATGCCTTCGATGAGCACGCCGTCGCCGAGCCCCCTCCACCGCTCCGAGCCGTCGGCCAGGAGTTCCCCCGGGCCCCTCCGCTGCTGGTAGGCCTCCGCCACCGCGGCCTCGATCCGGTCGCGCGTCCACCGCTCGGGGTAGAACGTGTGGCCCTCCTCGCCGGTCTGCCGGCGTTCCCAGTTGGCGGGGAGCCGGGCCTCGACCGAGTCCGGGTGGATCCCGGGCCTGAGGTACCACACGGTGGCCCGGTAGGTGCCGTTCTCGTTCATCGCCGACCGCGTGTGCGGGTCGACCCGCACGCCGTGGAACCGGGCGGCGACGGGGTTCCGGTGGTGGTGGACACCGGTGAGCTCCCGCCGGTCCCCGTAGTGCTGGAACCGGTCGGCGGCGGTGGTGAACGTGCCGGCGGAGCGGTACGGCAGGTGGGCGGCCGCGTCCAGGCCGTCCTGCCACTCGGACGGCCTGAACGAGACGATCCGGTCGCCCCGGACCTCGCCCTCGATCCGCACGCCGCCGTACTCGCCCAGCCAGTGGTACGTGCTGTCCGCCCCCCGCTCCCGCGCGCTGCTCTCCGCGGTCGCCCGACTGCGCTGGTACCCCTCCTCCCGGCGGGCCGTGAGCGGGTTCCCGCCGTCCGGCATGCCGCCGTCCGACGGCCGTTCGCCCGCCCGGAGGGCGGCGTGGTGGGCCTGCTCGGCCGCGTAGGCGGCCTGCTCCACCGTCCAGTGCCTGGGGAACATCGTCCGCGTCGTCGGAGCGGAGCGGGGCACCTCGATGTCGCCGGCCAGGGTGCTGGTCCGGACCGTCCGTTCGACGGCCTCCCCCGCCACCTCGAAGGTGCCGTTGCGGTTCAGGGAACCGGCCACCACACGCGGCTGCTCCCGGTCCCCGCTCGACGAGGGGAACAGGTGGCCGCCCCGGCCGCGCGGTCCGTCCTCGCCGTGCAGCGCGGCGCGGATGACGTCGGCTCCGAGCTTGGCCCGCTTCGGCAGCCCGTCGGCCGTGTAGCCCTGGGTGACCCCGTCGAGGGTCCGGTCGATACCCGCACCCAGCTGGCGCAGGTTGCGCGGCTGCAGGACCCCGTCGGTCATGATGCGGACCGGCCCCCCGCCGAGGTGGTCCGCGCCGATCGAAGCCCGGCCGTCGGGCTCCGTGCGCAGGGATCCCATCAGGCCCCCGTCCGGATACACGGGGCGGCGTCCACGACCGGGCCTCGCCTCGGCGTACTCGTCGGGCAGCCCGAGGTGGTGCCCGAGCTCGTGGGCGAGCGTCGTCGCGTCGGTGCCCAGGTGCCACTGCTGATGGTGCTCACGCCCGTCCCTGGCAGTGATCGCCACGGTCCGGGCGGCCGGACCGGGGGTTTCGAGGAGTTGGGCCCGGACCCTCAGCAGATCGCCGTTGGGCAGCCGCTGACCGAGGTTGTAGGTCCGATCGACGCCCTCCGCCATCCGGGCCCTGAGCTCGTCCAGCGCCTGCCGGATTCCGGGATCCCTCAGGTCGAGGCCGCGGGTGTCCAGGTGGAGCCGGACCGTCACCACACTCTCGTGGTCCCCTCCCGGCAGGTCGCGCCGGTGCACCTCGAACCCCTGGGCATCACGTGCCTCCAGTCCTCGGACGAACTCCCACTCCGGCGGTCCCACGGTGGTGAGGGGCCGCCCCAGGTCCTCCGTGACGGAGACGTTGCGGTGGTGTGCCTCGCCCCAGAAGTCGGTGATCAGACCGTTCTCGGTCCGGACGTTGATCCGGAGGCCGCCGAAGGAACCGCGGTGAACCATCGGGACCGCCGCCCCGCCGACGGCGTCGGCGAGGGGCGTGCCCGCGTTGTTCGTCCGGACCACGTGCGCGGCATACCGCCGCGCGTCCGCCGGCCAGTCCTGCGGCAGACGCCGGCCGGCGTCGGTGGCGAGGCCGGCCGCGAACGACGACGCGACGTCCTCCGCCCGGCCGTGGACCCAGCCGTCGCCCGGCCCGGTCCCGGTGCCGTCGTGCGGCGACGGGACCGACACGGCGTGCAGCCGGGCCCCCGGGTCCAGCGGCGGCATCCCGTCGACGAGCTGGTCCAGCAGACCGTGCAGCCCGGCCTGCTCGACCTCCATGGCCAACGCGGGCGCCAGCTCGTCGAAGCCGGTCACGGTGTCTTCCCGCATGTCGATGCGCGGGCGGCCCTCCGACACGTCGTCGAACTCCAGCCGGAGCCGGACCGGCGGGGCACCGGGCGACCGGAGCGCGGCGTCCTGGACGTAGGCGTCGGCGAGCCCCTGCAGGTGCTCCATCATCGCCTGGGCCTCAGGGTGTTCGAGGCCTCCGGGGTGCCGCAGCTCGAACTCGGCGGTGACCTCCAGGCCTTCCTGGCCGCTGTCGAACAGCACCCGCCGGACGGTCAGCGGTGGTCCGAGGGCCACGGCGACCGGCACGTGGGCGTCGCCGACGTGGGCCACGTGGTCCTCACCGGGCCAGCCGGCATGCGGCGCGTGCGGCTGGTGCAGGGTCGGGCTGTGCAGGACGATCCGGCCGTCGACGGCGATGCCCTCGATCCGCACACCGCCCGCCTCACCGACCCAGTACTGGGCAGTGCCGTTGGGCAGTTGCTCAAGGCGTCGGCCCTGCGGCCCCTCCACCCAGTGCAGGGAGTCCGCCGGCATGTTCTCCGTCCGGAACCTGTTGACGAACGCCTCGACGGCATGCTGCGCGGTGGTCTGCGCCGTCCAGTCCCGCGGGTAGTACGCCCCCCTGCCCGCGGCCTGCGCCGGCCGGCGCAGGTTCTGCGGGAGGGCCGCCTCCGGCGACCCCGGGGCGACTCCGTCGACCGGCGACCAGTCGTACACCCGCACGACACCGTTGTGGTCCGTGCTGTGGCTGTCGGCCGGCCAGGCGGAGGGGCGCACCGGTTCGGTCGGCGTCCCGTCGAGGTTCGTCGCGGGGTGCCAGACCCCGCCGGCGGGGGGAACGGTGCGGGCCCGGGCCGGGCCGCCGGCGCCGGCGCCGGCGGGAGTGCCGACCGACAGGGTGTCCGGCCCCACGGCCCCGACGATGCCGCTGTGCAGCGGGCCGCCGTCCGTGGTGCCCGGTGCGAAGTGCTGCGGGAGGTCCCCCGGGCCCCCCGTCAGCAGACTCGCCAGACCGTCCACCATCCCGGCCATGTGCTCGTCGTACACGCCCCCCGGCGGCGACGCCTCCGGACCGTCCCCCGCCAGCAGACTCGCCAGACCGTCCACCATCCCGCCCATGTGCTCGTCGTACACGCCCCCCGGCGGCGACGCCTCCGGACCGTCCTCCGCCGGCGGGTTCCCGGGCCCGACCTCCTCCGGATCGGGGTGTATGACCAGGGGTTCGACCGTCCCGGGCAGACCGGGCGCGCGAAGTGGCGCCGCCTCGACCGCCTGAGGGGCGCGCGGGAGCGGGACAAGGGCCCCCACAGGATGCTGCCCGGCCAGCGAGTGGATGTACTCCCCGAGGAACTGCCCCTGATGCTCCGAGAGGACATAGACGTCCGACGTCAGGGCGTAGATGAGGCCACGAGCATCGTTCCGGCTCGCGTTCGGGCTCTCCAGGCGTCCGAGCCAGGACACCACATCCCCGGCATTCCCCCCACGACTGTGCGCAGCCGCCGGGTCGTCGGTGAAGGCCAGCCGAAGCCGCGCCAGGTCACCTCCCTGGCCGAGGTACCTGTCCACCTGGTACTGCAGCCTGGCCTGGAGCCCGGCTGGGTCGGTCGCCACCTCGTCCGGACTCAGGTGGACCGGAACGGTCAGCTCGGTCCCCGTCTGGTCGCCGGCGAACTGGACTGCGCGCAGCCTCCCTTGGCGGCCCGGCGCGAGCGAGACGGTGTTCTGGGGCGACTCCGCGACGATGGTGGAGTCGTTCCACAACCGGTGCGGTTGGTCGAGGGTCGGGCGGTGGGTGAGGTGCCGGCCGTCCAGGGTGATCCCCTCGATCCGGACGCCGAGTGCCGTGCCGATCCAGTGCTCGGGCCCGGCACCGGGCGGGCTCTGCTGACGACGGTTCGCGTACGCCTCCGAGACCGCGTGCTCGACCGTGGAGGGCGTCCAGTTCCTGGGGTAGAACGTGTGGGCCTGCCAGTCGTCCCGCCGGCGCCAGGAGTCCGGGTGCCTGGCCTCGGGGGAGTCCGGGTTGATGCCCGGCTTGAGGAACCACACCCCGGCCCGGTAGGTGCCGTTGTCGTTCCTCATCCACGGCTCGTTGACCCGAATGCCGAAGAACTCGCCGGACTCCGCCGTCGGCTGGTGGTGCACACCGTCGAGCGTGTGGCGGTTGCCGTAGCGGACGTGGTCCTCGGTCGCCTGGCCGAACGCGCCCTCGGTGGAACGCCAGGGCAGGTGCGCGGGCTTGTCCAGCCCGTCCTGCCAGGTCGAGGGACGGAACGAGACGATCTGCTCGCCCCGCACCTCGCCCTCGATCCGCACCCCGGCGTACTCACCCAGGAAGTGGTAGGTCAGCTCGCCCGACCGCTCGATCCCGACGGTCCGGCGGGCACTGAGCGGGTGCTCACCGGGGCGCGGGCCGTCGAGCAGCCCGGCACCCGCCGAGGGGACGAGCGGCGGGACGTCGCCCGCCCGGCGGGCGGCGAGGTGCGCCTGCTCGGCCGCGTACACGGCCTGCTCCGTCGTCCAGTGCTTCGGGAACATCGTCCGCGTCGTCCGGCCGGGGCCGGGCACCTCGATGTCGCCCGCCAGCCGACCGCTGTGCGTCGCCCGCTCGGCGGTCGTGCTCTCCACCTGGAAGGTCCCGTTGCGGTTCAGCGACCCGGCCACCTCGGCCTGCCGTGGCCGCCCCGAGCCCGGCAGCGGATACAGGTGCCCGCCCCGGCCGTCCGGGTTGCCGCGCAGCGCGGTCTCGATGACCTCGCCGCGCAGGCCGACCCGCGTCGGCAGCCCGTCGGCCGTGAAACCCGCCTCGGGCCGGCCGAGGACCCGGTCGATCCCCGTCCCCAGCTGCCGCAGATTGCGCGGCTGAAGGACCTGGTCGGCCGCGCGGCGCTCCGGCCACCCGTAGGGGTTGTCGCTCTCGACGTCGAAGCGGCCGCCGCGGATCACGGTCTGGCCTCCCATCAGACCGCCGTCCGGGTACACCGCGCGGTGGCCCCAGCCGGGCTTCGCCTCGCGGTACTCGTCGGGGAGCCCGAGGTGGTGGCCGAGTTCGTGCGCGAGGACGTACGACTCAAGGCCCAGGTGCCACGCCACGTGGTGCGCGCGCCCCGGCTCGGGGTTGATCACGATGGTCTGGGCACGCGGCCCGGCCGTGTCGAGGAACTCGACCCGGATCCGCAACTGGTCGCCGTTGGGCAGCCGCTGGCCGAGGTTGTACGCCCGGTCGACGCCCTCCGCGGCCCGCCCCTTCATCGCGTCCAGCGCCTTGCGGACCTCCGGGTTCCGCAGATCCAGGGGGCTGGTGTCCAGGTGGAGCCGCATCGTCAGCACGGTCTCGCGGTCACCGTCGGGCAGGTCGACCCGATGGACCTCGAACCGCTGCCCGTGGCGGGTCTGCATCCCCCGGACGAACTCGACCTCCGGCGGCCCCACCGTTGTCAGACGGTTCCCCAGGTCCTCGGCGGCGGAGACCCGTCGTGCGAGTGGCTCGCCCCAGAAGTCGGTGATCAGACCGTCCCTGACCAGCACGTTGAGCCGGACACCACCGAAGGTGCCGCGGTGGACCATCGCGACCGGGGTGTCGGCGGCCGGGGTCGCATGGCCAGGAGTGCCCTCGACCGGTACCTCGTAGCCCCGCTCACCCCTGGCCGGCATCGCGTGGTCCGGCAGGCCCTCGCTGTGCGTCATGACCCAGTGGGCGGCGTACTCCCTGGTCTCCGGTGCCCAGTCCTCGGGCAGGCCGCGTCGCGTCGCGGCGTCGACTCCGGGGTGGAACCGGCCGCCGATGTCGTGCGCCGGGGCCGGGATCCACGCCCCGGGCGGGAGTTCCGGTGCGTCGGTCCGCAAGTCCGCCCGAAGTCCGTCGAGGTCACCGATCGTCCTGTCCCACAGGGACGGCACGATCTCCTCCAAAGTCCTCGGACCCCGGCCGCCTCCGACGACGACATCGGCATCGCCGTCGCCGGGCACGTCGAGGAACTCCAGCCGCAGCCGGAACAGCGTGTCCCCGCGGTTCCCGGCCATGGCGACCAGGTGGTCGGCCTGCTCCTGCAGTTGGCGCTTCACCGCGTCAACGGCAGCCGCGTCCGTCCCGGCGTCCTGCGCCAGTCGGATCCGGGGGGACACCTCCAGACCCTCCCGACCGTTCTCGAACAGCACCCGCCGAGCGCGCAGCGGCACCTCGAACATGCCGTCGGCCACGGGCCCGGACGCGCCCTCCCGAACCATGCGGTCCGCGGGCCACGCCCCGGACCACTGGTCGGCCGCCGGGCTGTGGACGACCACCCGGTCGTCCACCGCGACGCCCTCGATCCGTACCCCGTCGACCTCGCCCACCCAGTGCACGGCCCGGCCCTGGGGAAGCTCGGCGGGCACCGGACCCTCCGGGCCGTCGGCCCAGTACAGCGCGCGGTCCGGCAGGCGGTCTTCACGGGAACGGTTCCCGAAGGCCTCCTGAACCCGCTGTTCGGTGCTCTGCGCCGTCCAGTCCCGCGGATAGTACGTGCCCTTGCTCGGCGCGTCCTCGGCCCGGCGGAGATTGGACGGCAGGCCCGCCTCGGCCGATCCCGGCTCGACCCCCGGGACCGGCGACCACTCGTGAACGCGCACCACGCCGTTGCGGTCGGTCGTGTGCCCGCCGGCCGGCCAGGCGTCCGGCCGTACCAGGTCCGGAGCGCCCATCACGTGCCAGGACCCACCGGCCTTCGGGACGAACGGCCGCACCGCGACACCGGGCGGCGGCTCAACGGCCTTCCCGTCGATCCCGGTCTCCGGGCGGACGTCGATGATCAGCCAGTCGTCCATCCGGCGCACGTACGTCATGGCGACGTTCTCGAACGTCACCCGGCCGGTCACCCGGTCCGGGTCGCCCGGGAGCACCCGTTCGGGTTCCGTCGTCCCCTTCGTCACCGCGTACATGGCGTCGTGGGCCGTCCAACCGCCCGGCAGATGCCCCTCGCGCGAGACGAACTCAGGGGCGAACGCCGGCTCGATCAGGCTCATTTCCTGCGGCGTCACCTGGGTCTGGACCTGCGGCCGCCGACTGGTCCCGGACTCGATCAGATCCGACATCCGCACCTGGGGCTCGGGCAGCCACCGCGTGCTCGGCGCCCTGGCCGCCAGCTCGGCGAGGTCCCCGTCGGCCAGGCCGGTGAAGTCCGGAAGCAAGGTCGTCAGATCGACGTCGGCCTCATGGTTCTCCGGCGTGATCCGGGTGTCGGAGTGCGCACCCTCCGGTGACCCGACAAGTCGGACGGTGATCCGGGTCAGGCTGAAGCCCGGCACCCCGTGGTTCTCGGCGTAGGCGTTCGCGGCGAGCTGCACCCGCCGCACGTAGGCCGACTGTTCGCCCGCATCGAGTCCGTCGAACCGCAGCCGGACCGGAACGACGAACTCGACGCCGAACTCGGCGTTGTTGAAGCGGACCCGCTGCACGGCGACCTCGCGGTCGTTGTCCGCTCCGATCCCCTCCACGTGCCGCGGCGTGCGCGCCTCCACGGCATCCCGGTCCCAACTGCCCTGCTCGTACTGCAGACCGGCCGGGCGATGGACGACGTGCTGCCCGTTCCTGGTGACGCCCTCGATCCGGACGCCCTCTGCGGTACCGACCCAGTAGGTGCTCCCGTCGGCGCGCACGAAGCTGTGCTCCGGCGTCTCGGCAGCACGCTCCACCGCGGCGAGAAGCCGCTCGGACGTCCAGTGCTTCGGGTAGAACGTGTGCGCTTCCCCGTCCGCCCGGCTCTGCCAGCGGGTCGGGAACCGGGACGCCGGCGAGGACGGGGAGATCACGGGATCCAGGAACCAGACCCTCCCCTGGTAGGTGCCGTTGGGGTGCCGGCCACCGTGTACCGGCGGATCGACCCGGAGACCGTGCTTCTCGGCGACCCCGGCCTCCGGCGGGTGGTGGGCGCCCGTGAAGGTCTGCCGGTCGCCGTAGCGGACGACGTCCGACACCCGCTGCCCGAACAACCCGTCGGTGGCGCTCCACGGCACGTAGGCAGGCGTGTCGAGCCCGCTCTGGTCGCGCGAGGGCCGGAACGAGGTGAAGTCGGCTCCCCGGATCTCACCCTCGATCCGCACCCCGGCGTACTCGCCGGTCCAGCGGTACGAGACCGGCCCGGTCTCGGTGACATCGCCGGTCCGGCGGGCGTGCAGGTAGGCCTGCTGCGCCGCGTACACCGCGTCGTCGGCCGTCCAGTGCTCGGGGAACATCATCCGGACCCGCCCGGGCCCCGAGAGGGCCGTGTCGTCCGCCACCCGGCCGCCCGGCGCCTCACCGGCGTCGGCGAGGAACGTGCCGTTGCGGTTGACCGCACCGTTCTCGCCGAGGAGCGCGCCATTGGGGTTGACGTCACGTTCCTCGCCGAGGTTCGGGCCCTCGCGGTTGATGTCACGCGGCAACGGCGACAGGCGGCGCCGCTCGGAGGCCGCCGGCGGGGTCAGGTGCCCGCCCCGGCCGTCCGGGCCGTCGAAGAGCGCGGCCCGCCGCACGGCCTCGGGGAACACCGCCCGCTCCGGCGGCTCGAACCCGTTCGGCTTCCGCGGGGTCGTCCCGAAGGCCCGGTCGAGCACCTCACCCAGCTGGATCAGGTTGCGTGGCATCAGCTGGTTCGCGCCGCCGAACTCCTCGCTCTGCAGCGTCCGGTAGTCCCAGTCGACCGCGTAGCGGCCGACGGTGTCCTTGAAGCCGCCTCCCATCAGCCCGGCGTCCGCGTACACCGGCCGCGGGCCCACCGACGCGGCACGGCGCTCGTCGTCCAGGCCGATCATGTAGCCGATCTTCTGAGCCTGGACGGACCACGGATCGTGCAGTCCCCAGTCACCCGGCTGCCGGCGTTCGTGGGGCTGCCGCACCGTGATCGTGTGGGCGGCCTCCGACGGGCGGTCGGCGAAGCGGACCTCGACCTTCAGCAGGTCCCCGTTGGGCAGCCGCTGGCCCCGGTCGAAAGCCTGGCTGACCGCCTCCTCGACCCGGCCCCGAAGGAGCGGCAGCTCCGTCGCGTAGGGCTCCGCGTTCGGGTCCGCCTCCTGCCCCACCCTGAGGTGCAGATTCACCGACAGGACGGTCTGCGTGTCGCCATCGGGCAAGGCGACCCGTCGGGCCTCGAAGCGCAACCCCGTGCGCTCCTGGATGGCGGCCGTGGCCAGCAATCGCACCGGCTCGGGCGAAGAATCGAACAGCCGCTGCCCGAACCGCTGTCCGGGCTCGCCCCAGACGTCCGTGATGAGCCCGTTCTCGTGGCGCACGTTGATCCGGACGCCGGCGAACTCGTCACGGAGCACGACCGGCGGCCTGCCGTCGGCGCCCGGACCGCCGACCACGTCGCCCGCCAGTGGGTAGTGGCCCTGGTCGAGAAGGTCCCTGCGGGCCCGGTAGATGTCGGCGGCGGCCCGGCGGACCTCGTCCGCCGTCCATTCCGCCGGCAGGCCGCGACGGGACTCCCAGGCCGGCCCGCTGAACAACAACCGGTCGCCCTCGACGGTCCCCCCGAACCCGTCGAGCAGGGCGGGCAGCGGCTCGTCGGCAGCCGGCAAGCCCGGCTCGCGCAGGTGGAGCAGCGGGAGGTCTTCTCGCGTGGCCAGCCGTGGTGCCTGCTCGGTGAGCCGGTCCAGCGCGGCGGTCAGGCCCGGCCCGTCGGCGACGAGCTCCGCCGGCAGGTGGTCGGCCAGCAGCACCAGGAGGGTGTCGGCCGAAACGGTGCGGGTCAGCTGGGCGGCGGCCGGATCCTCGGTGAACTCCAGATCCACGGTCACCAGCCGGCCGTCGGCCCGGACGACGACATGATCGTCGGCCTGCCGTCGCAGCTGGTCCCTGGCCCCGGCCAACTGCTGGGGCGTCGCCCCAGCCTCCCCCTGCAGGTGGACCTTGACGGAGAACCGGACGGCCTCCTGGCCGCTGTCGAGCAGGTGGCGCCGACCGGTCAGGGTCAGTGCGCCGACCGGCACGTCCGCCGGCTCGGAGCGGTCCGCCACGCCGCGCGGGTCCCAGCGGTCGTACGGGGCGTGCGGCGTCGTCTCCGCCGGGCCGTGGGCCACGATCCGGCCGTCCCGGGAGATACCCACGACCGGCATCAGGCTGATGTAGTCCCCCAGCCACCGGACGGTGCGGCCACCGTCCGTGGACAGCTCCCTGCTCCGGCTCTCGAAGGCCTGCTGGGCCACCTCCGCCATGATCTCGGGCGGGACCCACTCCGGGTAGAGCAGGTGCCCACGGTCGTCGGCCGACGTGTGCCAACGGGAGCCGAAGGCGGCCATCGGCGCCCCCGGCTCCACGGCCTCGTCCAGCGTCCACACGCGCACGCGTTGGAAATCGTGCACGTTCGCCGGAGGAAGATCCACCAGGTCCACGCCCCTGGCCTGCAGTTCCTCGGGCGTGGGACGGGTGTGGATCTCGGCGGAACTCCACCAGCCCCGACGGACCGTCGGTTCCCCGGCGGTGCGGGGCGCGGGGCGGAGCACCTCGTACGGCGGCGGTGTCAGGCCCCGCTGGTCGGCGGAGGGACGGAAGGAGAGGAACTCGCCGTTGGTCCCCAGCTCGCCCTCGATCCGGACACCGGCGTACTCGCCCTGCCAGTGGTGACCGGTCCCCGTCCCGACGACTCCGCCGTTGCGGCGGGCGTCGAGGTAGGCCTGCTCGGCCGCGTACACGGCCCGCTCCTCGGTCCAGTGCGCCGGGAAGCGGGTGTGCTCCCGGCCCGCGCCGGCCTCGTCGCTCCGGGTCCGCAAGGTGCCGTTGGCATGGCGGTGGACCACCTCGCCCAGGGCCGCTTCGCGCAGTACCTCCCTCCGGACGTCCGCTCCGAACGTCGCCCTGGCCGGCGGGTTTTCGGCCCCGTGGCCGGCTCCGGCGGGCAGGCCGAACGCCTGGTCGACCTCGGCCCCCAGCTCGCGCAGCCGCTCCGCGGACGGGACGGGGACGGCCCGGTCGGTGCCGCCGGCCAGGTGGTTCTCCACCGGCAGGCCGAGCAGGCGCCCCAGGTGGTGGACCATCGTCTCCCGCGAGGTCGTCACACCCCAGGAGGCCTCGTCGCCGGCCGCCGTCGTGGGGTTCAGCCGGACGGTGTGATGAGCGGTTCCGGGGGCGTCGACGAACTCGATTCGAACACGAAGCACCCGGCCGTCGGGCAGCCGGTGGCCGGTGTTGAAGGCCTCTGCGGCCTCCCTGGCCGTGACCTTCAGGTCCTCCGCCGTGCGGTTCCAGCCGGCGCGCTCCCACGGCTGCGCGGCCGACACGTCCAGGTGGGTGCGCAGGGCGAGGACGGTGGCCTCCTCCCCGCCCTCGCCCAGGGTGCCGCGCCGCACCTCGAACGGCCGCTGCGGGCCGGCACCGGGCGCGGCTGCCGCCAGGTGGCCGGGCTGCGGCACCAGCGGGATCTCGACCGACTCGTGGCCGGTCAGCAGCGCCGACCTCGGGTCGGGCGCGACCGCGTGCTGCGCCGCGGTGTGCGCGACCGGCGCCGGCGCGTGCAGCATCTGCAGGTCCGGCCGCTCCGCGCGGGGGCGGGGCCGGCGCTGAGGCTCGAAGACCTGGTCCGGCGTCCCGTGGAAGTCGGTGATCTCACCGTTCGTCAGCTCGACCCGGAGCTCGGCACCGGCGAAGCGCCCGACGACGGTCTCCGACGAGCCCGGGGCGACCCCGGCCAGGTCCGCGACCCTCCGCGCCGCGTGGCGCCGTTCCACGACCGTCCACTCGGGGGGCAGGCCGCGGCCCGCACCGGCGGCGAGGCCCGCCGCGATGGCCGGCCCGGCGCCCGCGTCCAGGCGTGCGTCCGTCTCCAGCCGGGTCACGGTCTGCGGGCGCTCACCGGTGCCGGGGGTCACCGGCGGGCGCAGCGGCGCCGCCGGCGCCACGTCGTCCAGGTGGAGGCGGTGGGCCCAGGTGACCGGATGCGCTCCGTCGAGTTCGGTGACGAGCCCGCGGAGGTTCCAGAGGCGCGAACGGAGATTCGTCTCGAATACGAAATCGATGGCCGGCGACAGTGGTGGGAGCCCCGGAGTGACAGCCTCGGGCCGGACGAAGTCGAGCCTCACCCGGACCGACGGGTCGCCGGGCTGGAGCGACTGCCGGGTGTAGGTGTCCGCGATCCCCTGGAGCGCCCTCCGCTGCTCGGGAGTCGTCTCGCCCGCCCGCACCTGGACGACCAGCTCGCTGCGCAACTCGCCGTTGCCGAGCAGGTCGCGGCGGAAGGTGACGCCGATGTGGTCACCGTCCTGCTGCAACGGGTGCGCCACGAAGGTGGTCACCACCCTGCCGCCGTCACCGTGGCGGAACGGCTGCCAGGTGGTCGGCCGGTGGGCGAGGTGCTGACCGTCGCGGAAGATGCCCTCGATCCGGACGCCCTGGGACGTCCCGATCCAGTGCAGGCTCCCGTCGGCCAGCTCCGTCTCGTGCAGCCTGGCCCGGTAGGCCTGGTCCACCTGGTCGAGGAGCTGCTCGGGCCCCCATTCCCTGGGGTAGAACATCTGGCTCGGCTCGTCGGCGCGGCGGTACTGCCGGGACGGGAAGTCGCTCAGCGGCGCGTGCGGCGAGACCGCCGGGTCCAGGTACCAGACGGTCGCCCGGTAGGTGCCGTTGGCGTTCGCCGGCTGGGGCGGGTCGATGCGCAGGCCGTGGTCGGCGGGTGTCATACGCCGCCCGTGGTGGTGGACACCGGTGAGGGTGTGCCGGTCGCCGTAGCGGGCCAGGTCCTCGACCCGGTGGCCGAAGCGCGGCGTCTCCCTGGGCGGCAGCCAGTGCGGTGTGTCGAGCCCGCTCTGGTCGAGCGAGGGCCGGAACGAGGTGAAGTCGGCCCCCCGGATCTCGCCCTCGATGCGCACCCCGGCGTACTCGCCGGTCCAGCGGTACGAGACGGGGCCGGTCTCGGTGACGCCACCGGTCCGGCGGGCGTCCAGGTAGGCCTGCTTCGCCGCGTACACCGCGTCGTCGGCCGTCCAGTGCTCGGGGAACATCATCCGCAGCGACCGGGAATCGAGGCGCGCGTCCGGCGCGCCCGCCAGCCGGTCGCCGGGGACCTCGGCGCCTGCCACCAGGTAGGTGCCGTTGTGGTTGAGGGTCCTGGGCAACGGCTCCGGCCGGGGACGCTCGGAGGCCGCCGGCGGGGCCAGGTGCCCGCCCCGGCCGTCCGGCCCGTCGTGGAGCGCGGTCCGCCGGGTGTCCTCACCGAAGGACGCCCGGGCCGGGAGCTCGCCGGGGTCGGGCTGCCGGGGGGCGGTCCCGAAGGCCCGGTCGAGCACCGCGCCCAGCTCGTCCAGGTTGTGCGGCCGCAGCGCCACCGGGGGGTTGGCGGTCCTGTCGTGCTCCATGAGGGGGTGGTCCGCGTCGTACCAGACCCGGCCGCGCTGGTCGAGCGTGGGAGCGGTCATGAGGCCGGGCTCCGGGTAGACCGGCCGGGGGCCGGCCTCCGCACGCCGGTACTCGTCCCCGAGGCCGAGCAGGTGGCCCACCTCGTGGCCGATCACCCTCGGGGCGGAGTGCACGCCCCAGCTCTGCGCGTCCTCCTGCGTCTGGTCGAGCTGGACGTCGACGACGTGGTGGGCGTCCTCCGGACGGTCGACGAACTGGACCGCGACCTCCAGCAGGTCTCCGTTGGGCAGCCGCTGGCCCTGGTCGAAGACGTCCCGGACGCCCGCCTCGGCGGTGAGCAGCATCCGGTCGAGGTTCCGCGCGATCTCTGTCGGGCTCGTCCCCAGGTCGATCGGGCGCGGGTGGATCCGGACGGTCAGGACGGTCCTGGTGTCCCCGCCGGGCTCCGCCACCCGCCGGGCCTCGTAGGACTGGATGAACTGGGCCTGCAGGCCGGCGAGGAACGGATCGGTGGGCGGCCGGACCTCCGCCGTGGCCAGCACCCGCACGGGCGCCGGCGCCGGGGCCGCCAAGGCCTGGTCGCCGAGGCGCTGGCCGGGCGCGGCCCAGAAGTCCGTGATCATCCCGCGGTCGACCAGCAGCCTGAGGCCGACACCGGCGAACTCGCCGGTGAGGATCTCCGGTTGCGGGCGGCCCCGGCCGCTGCCCCGAAGATCCTGGAAGACCTGGTGGGCGGCGTGGCGGGCCTCGTCACGTGTCCACTCCGGAGGCAGGCCGAAGCCGCCGTTGTCCCGGGCGGTGGGGGCGAACGGGCCCAGGACGCGCTCCGGGGCCGGGGGCGGCACAACGACGGTGTCGAGCGACGCCTCGTGGTCCTCGGCGGGGTCGCGCAGGCGGAGCAGTGGCGCGAAGTCGGGGTTCATGTCCCTCCGCGCGCGACGGGTGGCGTCGGACACGGCGTCGACCAGCTCGGCGGCCCGCTCCGGCCGGAGCGCCTGCGGCAGGAGGTCGGTGAGGTTCGGGCCGTCCCCGGGGTGGACGGCGGTGCTCCAGTCGGCGTCCCGCGGGTCCGTGGTGAACTCCAGCGACAGCGCCAGGCGCCGGTTCTCGAAGGGGTCGTCGGGGTTCGAGCGACCACGGTAGTCGTCGAAGTGCCGGCCGGCCCGGCGGGCCAGCTGCTCCTGCACCTGGTGGACCTGCTCGGGCGTCATCCCGACGGCCGGCCTCAGCTGGATCCTGAGGGTGACCAGGTGGACCTCGTGGCCGCTGTCGCGGAGGAGCCACCGTCCGCCCATGGCCTGGCCCTGGAACCGCACCTCCCTCTCGTCCGACAGGAAGAGCTCGCGGCTCTGCCTCCAGTACGGGTTGGGGTCGGGCCGGTCCTCGGCCGGTCCGTGCGCCACGACCCGGCCGTCCTGCGAGATCCCGGCGATCGGCAGCTCGTCGAAGCCGCCGAGCCAGCGGGTCCGGCCGTCCCTCAGGTCGACGCGGAGGGTCTGGGGGTCGGCCGCCACCGTGGCGGCCGCATGGGCGGCCTGCTCGGGCGTCCAGTGCTCGGGGTAGAGCAGGTGCCCGCGCGGGTCCGGCGACCGCTGCCAGCGTGACGGGAACTGCGCCAACGGCGCGCCCGGGGCCACGGCCGGGTCGAGCTCCCGGACATCCGCCTGACGGGCGCCGTAGTCGGTCTCCTCCATCCCGTCCGAGAACCGCACGCCCCGGCGCCCCGCACCCGGCAGGCCGCCGCCGTGGGTGGGCAGGTCCGGGGAGAACCCGGCCGCCGTCAGGCCGTCCTGGTCGGCGGACGGGCGGAACGAGACGAACCCGCCCGCGCCGTCCAGCTCGCCCTCGATCCGGACGCCCGCGTACTCGCCCTGCCAGTGGCGGCCGGTCTCGGTATCCTCGACCCCGCCGTTGCGGCGTGCGTGGAGGTACGCCTGCTCGGCCGCGTACACCGCGCCCTCGGCGGTCCAGCGGGCCGGGAACAGGGTGCTCTCCCCGCCCGTCTCCGTCCGGACCAGCACGGTGCCGTTGGCGTGGCGCCACATCACCCGGTCCGGGCCGATCGCCTCCGGATGGAGGCCGGCCGGCAGGTGGCCCGCCGTCCCGGGGCCTCCGGTCAGCGCCCTGGTGCGGACCGCCTCGTCGAACACCGCCCTGGTCGGCAGGGGGGAGGAGTCGGTCCGGAAGGGCCCGCCAGACACCTGGTCCGCGACGCCGCCCAGCGCGTTCAGCCGCTCCGGTGTCAGCGCCGGGACGACCCGGCCCGCTCCGCCGCCCGTGTGCACCTCGACCGGCAGGTCGAAGGCGCGGCCCAGCTGGTGGACCAGCTCCTCCTGGGAGATCCCCAGGTGCCAGTTCCGGTCGTTCTGACGGGCGCTGCCGTCGTGCAGGCGCACCGTGCGGTGGGCGTCGGCCGCGTTCTCCACGAACTCCACCCGTACCCGCAGCAGGCTGCCGTCGGGCAGCCGGTGGCCGGTGCTGAACTGCTCGGCCCCGGCCCTGACCCGCGCCTCCAGCGCGTTCACCGCGGCCGTCCGGTCGACCGGCCGGCCCTGCGCGTCGTGGGTCGGCAGGACCGAGCGGTCCAGGTGGGTCCGCAGGACGAGGACCGTGGCGTCCTCCCCGCCCTGCCGCAAGGTGCCCCTCCGCAGCTCGAACCGGCGCTGTGGACCGCCGGCCGGCGTGACCTCGGCCGAGGTGTGACCCGGCCGCAGCTCGGTTGCCGGGTCTGGAGCCGCGTGCGGAACGGCAGCCGCCGACGACGAGGAAGAGGAGGAGGAAGAGGAGGAGGAAGAGGAGGACGTCAGCGGCGCGCCGCTCGGCTCGGGAAGGGGGTGGGTGCGCTGGGGCGGGAACGTCTGGTCCGGCAGACCGCTGAAGTCCACGATCCGGCCGCCCTCGGTCCGGATCTCCATCCCGATCCCGCCGTACCGGCGCTCGGTGATCCGCTGGTTCGGGTTGTCCGGATCCACCCGGCTGGAGACCAGGGTCGCGTTGGCCGCCGCGTACCTGGCTTCGGCCGGGGTCCACTCGCGGGGCAGGCCGCGGCCGGCGTCCGGGGCGAGCGACGCGGCGAAGGCCCGTGTGAGGAACGGCTCCGCCTCCGTCATCCGGCTGACGGTGGGCGGGCGTTCACCCGTCCCGGGTGTACCGGGCTCGCGCAGCGGGGGCGCCACCGGGCGCGGGGGCCCGCTGTCCGTCCAGCCGGCCCCCGGGGCGCCGTCACCGAGCGAGCGGACCAGCTCCGGGAAGGGGGTCGGGGCGTCGGTCAACTCGGGCAGGAACGTCCGCAGGTCGAGGACGTCCGGGTCGGTGTCGCTGCGGACCGTGGCCCTGAAGTGGGCGTCCTGGGCGTTCTCGGTGAACTCGATCCTCAGCTTCACCGGCGGATCGCCCGCCGTCCGCTGTGCGCGGACGTAGGCGTCGGTGGCCTTCTGGAGCGCCTTCGGGAACTCCGCGACCGGGCCGGGCCGCATGCCCTCCTCGAAGCTCAGGTGCACCTTGGCGGTGAGTTCGATGCCCTCCTGCCCGCTGTCGAACCGGGCGTGCCGGACGGTCACCTCGTGGCCGCCGGCGCCGACCCTCACGGAGGTCGGCGCGGACAGCTCGACCACACTCTCCTGGCGCCAGTGGGTGAGCGGCTGCTCGGTGGTCGGCCGGTGGACCAGGTGGAGCCCGTCCCGGGTGATCCCCTCGATCCGCACGCCGCGTGCCTCGCCCACCCAGTGCACCGCACCGGAGTCCGTGCGCCGGGAGCTGCTCCGCGCCGCGTACGCGTCCCGGGCGGCGTCCAGGACGTCGCCCGGCGACCAGTTCTCGGGGTACAGCGTGTGCGTCTCGCCGTCGGCGCGGCGGTGCCAGCGTGACGGGAAGTTCTCCATCGGGGAGCCGGGGGCCACGGTCGGGTCGAGGAACCAGACGTCCGCCCGGTAGGTGCCGTTGTCGTGGGCCGGGGACGACGACCGCTCCACCTTGATGCCGTGGACCTGGGCGGCCGCCGGGGTCGGTGCGTGGTGGACGCCGGTGAGGGTCTGCCGGTCGCCGAAGCGGGTGTGCACCTCCGTGCCCAGACCGAAGACCCGGTTCGCGGGTCGCATCGGTTCGTGGGTCGGGGTGACCAGCCCGGTCTGGTCCTCGGAGGGCCGGAAGGTGCCGAAGTGACCGTTGGTCAGTTCGCCCTCGATCCGCACGCCGCCGTACTCGCCGACCCAGTGGTACGCGGCACCGTTCTCGGTGACCCGGCCGGTGCGGCGGGCCGTGTGGTAGGCCTGCTCGGCCGCGTACACGGCGTCGTCCGCCGTCCAGTGCTCGGGGAACATCGTCCGCTTGCCGCCCTGCGGCCCGTCGGCGGGCGCCGGACGGGGCGTCACCGCGAGATCGCCGGCCGACGCGCTGGTGACCACCCGCGGCGGCTCGACGGGCGGGGTCTCGACCCGGAAGGTGCCGTTGCGGTTCACCGGCTCGTTCGCCCGCTCCGGGCGGGGCCGGTCCGATCCCGGGCCCGGGTACAGGTGGCCGCCGGTGCCGTCCTCGCCGCCGTACAGCGCCGTACGGCGGGCCTGCTCGTCGAAGCCCGCCCGCGGCGGCGGTCCGCCGGGGGTCTGCGGCCGGACCGGCACGTCGAGCGCCGAGTCGACGACGGCACCGAGGTCCCGCAGGTAGCGCGGCGGCAGGCCGAGCGGGGCCCGTTGGCCGTCGACGACGAGCTGGTGGTCCTGGTCCACCGAGAACAGACCGGACCGGTTCAGCTCGTTGGAGGCCATGAGTGCGCCGTCCTCGTACACGGCCCGCGGGCCGAACCGGGCCTCGCGGTACTCGTCGGGCAGGCCCAGCGCGTGGCCGAGCTCGTGGGCGAGCGTCCGCTCGTCGGTGCCGAGGCTCCACTCCGTCAGGGACTCCCGCTCGCTGCTGCGGTGGATGACGGCGGTGTGATGGGCCTCCTCCGCGTGGTCCACGAACTCCACCTGGACCCGCAGCAGATCGCCGTTGGGGAGCCGCTGGTCCCGGTTGAACTGCTCGCCGACGCCGCGCCTCGCCCTGTCCCGCAGCTCGGCCAGCCCGGTACGGGTGGGCTCGTCCAGACCCGCTCCGGCCGTGGACTCCAGCCCCGAGGTGTCCAGGTGCAGCCGCAGCGTCAGCACGGTCTGGGTGTCCCCGTCGGGGAGTCCGACGCGCGCGGCCTCGAAGGACTGCCAGCGGCGGCCCGACAGCCCGCGTTCGAAGGCGTCCACCGGCGGGCGGACCTCGGCGGTGGCGAGGACGCGGCGCGGGCCGGTCTCCACGGTGTGCCGCGAGGTCCCGTCGTCCGTGCGGACGCCCCAGAAGTCGGTGATCCGGCCGTTCACCACCTGAACGCCGATCTCGACGCCCGCGATGGTCCTCAGGCGCACCGGCGGGGCCGCCGCTCCGGTGGCCAGGAGGTCCGGCCGACCGCCCAGCGTGGACCGCGCGACCTGGTCGGCCGCGAACCGGGCCTCCTCGGCGGTCCACTCCGGCGGAAGCCCCCGGTGCGGCTTGTCCCAGGCCTCCTCGGTGAAGGACTTCCGCAGGCCGGGCAGCAGCGGCGTCATGGCGTCCGTGGTCCGGGGCAGCGGCTCGCCCGGGTGGACCGTGCCGGGCTCGCGCAGGCTGCCGGGCACCGGCTCCGGGAGGGCGCCCACCCGGAGGCCGTCCAGGGCCGCCGAGTTCGGGGCGGAGCGCTCCGCCATGAACATCAGAGTGTGCTGACCACCCGCCTCCAGCAGGGGGGCGAGGTGGTTGCGCAGCTCGGGCGCCGTACCGGCGGTGACCGGGTGGCTGGAGTGGCTGCCGTCCGGGCTGTCCGTGAACTCCAGCCGCAGGTCGAGCAGGACCTCGTCGGGGAACTGCTGGGCGATGTACTCGTCGGCCTGTGTCTGGAGTCGCTGTCGTGCCTCGGTCACCTGGGCGGGCGTCATCGCGCCGTCCGCCTCCAGATGGATCCGCGCGGTGAGCTGGATGCCCTCCTGGCCGCTGTCGAACAGGACCCGCCGCAGGGTCACCGGGGCGTTCTGCCCCACCCCCAGCCTGACGGTGACGGGCGCCGAGCCGCCGACCTCGCCGGCCGCGTCCCAGCGGCCGTAAGGGGCGCGCGGGTTCGGCTGCGTCCCGGCCGGCCGGTGGACGAGGATCCGGCCGTCCCGGCTGAGTCCCTCGATCCGGACGCCGTAGGCCTCGCCGACCCAGTGCTCCGTCCGGCCGTCGGCCAGCGGCACCCGCCGCGTCGGGCCGGCGGCAGCGTCCTGCGCCGCCCACCCGGTCTGCTCGGCCGTCCAGTGCTCCGGGTAGCGCATCGGCGCCGGCCCGTCGGCCGGGCGGTGCCAGCGGCTCGGGAGCTCGGCCAGCGGCGAGTCCGTCGGCAGGGCCGGGTCCAGGAACCAGACCTCCCCGCGGGCGGTGCCGTTGGCGTGCAGGGTCGCCGGGTCCACGGGGGCGACCTGGAGGCCGTTCGCGTTCGCCGCCCAGGGATCGACGTTGTGGTGGACGCCGGTCATGGTCCGCCGGTCCCCGTAGTCGGAGCCGCGGCCGAGCCCTGCGGCGTGCGCCGGTGCGGGCCGGTCCGGTGCGTAGGCCGGAGCGGTCAGCCCCTCCTGGTTCCCCGAGGGCTGGAAGGAGGTGATCAGGCCGTCGCGCTGCTCCCCGCTGAACCGCACCCCCGCGTACTCGCCCACCCACCGGCGGGCGGTCGGCGGCAGCCCCCGGCTCACGGCGTCGAGGTGGGCCTGCTCGGCCGCGTACACGGCCTCGTCCGCCGTCCAGTGCGCCGGGAAGAGCGTCCGCTCCTGCACGGCGTCGCCCGTCGTCGTCTCCAGCCGCAGGGTGCGGTTGGGGTTCTCGTGGTACGTCCCGCCCGGGCCGGCCTCCCGGAGGGCGGGCGTCAGCAGACGGCCGTCCGGCCCGTACAGCGCGGCGTCGCGGACCTGGGGCGCGACGGTGGGGCGCGGTGCGGGAGCGGCGCCCTCCGGCCCGGTCACCGGGGAGAAGGCGCCGTCGACGGCGGTGCCCACCTCACGCAGCCCGCGCGTGACCGGTCCCTGCACGCTCCGGCGCGCACCGGGGGCGGTCTCACCGTGCGTCTCACGGTGGTCGTCCCGCAGGCCGAGGGCGTGGCCGAGCTCGTGGGCGAGCACGTCGCGGCTCACCCGCAGGCCCCAGTTGGCCCCGTCCTGGCGGACGGTGCCGGCGTGCAGCTTCACCGTGTGGTGGGCGGCGTCGGGCGCGTCGACGAACTCGACCCGGACCCGCAGCACGCTGCCGTCCGGCAGCTTGTGGCCGTTGTTGTAGGCGTCCGCCACGGCGGTCAGGGCGCGCCCGCGCACGGCCTCCACGGCCGGCTCGGAGCCCGCCGGGAGCGCGGAGGCGTCCAGGTGCGTCCGCAGGACGAGTTCGGTCGCCCGGGTGCCGTCCGGCAGGGTGCCGCGCCGCGCCTCGAACGGCTTTGCCACGGCGGTGTCCTGGGTCCCGGCGGGCCGCCGGACGTCCGCCGAGGTGTAGTCCGCCGCCAGGTACGAGCCGGGCGGCACGGGCACGACGTTCTGGTCCTCGCCACCGTGCGGCGGAACCACCGTGGGCGTCAGCGGGTCGGTACTGTCCCCGGGCACCACGGGGTGGTCGACCGGCGTGAGCGGCGGCGTCACGGCCGACTGGCCGGCGAGCTCGGCGGATTCGGTGGATTCGGTGGACCGGGTGGGCGCCCGCGGGGTCAGCGGCGGCAGCTCGGTCGTCGAGTCCCGCGCGGTGTCCGCCTGCGGCTTCCCGGACTTCGGGGTCTGGCCGGGGTCGTCGGTCAGCAGCTGGGGCGGCGTCGGCACCGGCGGCTCGTCGCCCTGGGTACGGCCGGGCCGGCCGGTGTCCTGGCCCAGCAGGATCGACGCGATGCTCTCGGTCGGCCGCTCGGTCCCGGTGCGCGGCTCCTGCGCCGGGTGGCGCCCGTTGGGGTCGGTGCCCGCCGGCGGGCGCGGCGTGGTGGGCGGCGCAGGGTTCGGACCCGGGTGGTCGGAGGAGGCGGTGGGGACGGGCGCCGGCCTGCCGACGGTGCCGTTCGCGGGGGCGGTCGTCGCCGTGGCGGTCTGCTGCGTCTGCTGCGGCGTGTGCTGGTTCGACTCCTCGGTCCGGTTGGGCTGGACCGGCGGCAGGTCGGTGACGGACTGGGTGGTCCGGGGGGTCGGCCTGCCGGGCGCACCGGTCTTCGGGGCGTCCTGCTTCGGCGTCTCGGACCTCGGCGTCTCGGACCTCGGCGCGTCCGGCTTCGGGCCGGTCGCCGGGTCGTCGTGCGACTGCACCCGGACGGGCGGGGTGGTGGCCGGCCCGGCGGTGGTCGAGGTGGCCGGCTTGGCGTTCGGCGCCAGGTGCTCGTCCGTGCTGGAGGTCCGCGACGGCCGCGCCGGCGGAGGCGTGGCGGGGGCGTCGAGGCTGCCGAGGTCACCGAGGAAGTGCAGGCCGGCCAGGCCCACCGGCTCGTGCGCGGAGCGCTCGTCGCCCACGAAGTCCGCGTACTGCAACAGCGACTGCATCCACTCGGCGACCTCCGGGTCGGCCTTCGGGGAGTTGATCTTGAGCCCCGAGGCGTGCCCGATGTTCTCGGCCACGTCCTCCAGCGAGTTGATGTGCCGCAGGCTGGCGGCCTCGAAGTCATGGCTGTGCCCCATCCGGGGCACCGGGAACGGCACCACCTTGCCGGACGCGAGGCAGGCCAGGGCGGCGAAGTTGATCGGGTGGTAGAGCGGGAAGTGCGAGGACGCCCCGGCTTCCACCGCCGCGTTCTGGGTCGTCTGGACCCAGTCGACGTACCTGTGCATCAGCGGGCCGGCGCCGACGTGCATGACGTGGCCCATCATGCCGGTCAGCATCCCGCCGAGGAAGCTTCCCCCGGTGACGGTGAACTCGTGGTTCTCCCCGAAGATGAGGTTGTAGAAGCCCTCGGTGAGGACGTTCTGCACACCGGCCTGGATGTACCCGCCGACCGCCACCCCGAGGCCGTAGGCCCTGTTCCCGCTCCCCATCTGCTCGGCGAGCGCGGGCAGTTCCTGGGTCAGCATCTTCACCTGGCGCGCGGAGAGCTTCTCCGCGCTCTCGTGCGAGAGGGCCCCTTCGAGCGCGCCCTTGACGCCTTCGAGCCGCTCCGCGCCCTTGGCCCCCCACTTGGAGGCGAAGGCCTCGCCGAACTCCTTGCCGAGCGCCTTGGCGGCCGCGGCCCCGCCGAGTTCCTTGCCGAGGTGCTTCGTGAAGACCTTCTCCATCTCCTTGACGAACATCCCGGAGAGGGCGTCGGTCCCCTTCTTCCCGAAGCCGTGCTGCAGTTGCTCGGTGGCCGCCTCCATCAGGCTGCCGAGCTCGCGCGCGAAGGCCTTGGCCTCGGCCTTGGTGAAGGTCTCTCCCGCGACCTTCTCCCCCGACTTCGCGAGCCCCTTGCCCACCGAACCCAGCGGCCCCTTCAACGCGTCCTTCTCGGCCGCCTTGGTGGCCGACTCCAGCAGGGCCTTGAGGCCCTGGATGTCGCCGTGCACCAGGTAGTTGCTCAGCTGGTCGGCCAGCAGCCGGCCGCCGCTCTTGCCGAGCAGCTTCCCGAGCAGCTTGCCGAGCCCCAGCCCGAAGAGTTCCAGCGGGCCGCCGAGCACACCGCCGATGACGCCGAAGAGGAGCGCCTGCTTGGTGTACTCCTTGTCGATGTGGTCGCGGTTGCCCTGCCCGATCTGGAGGTTCTGGATGATGCCGTCCATCAGCAGACCACCCACGATGCCCGAGAACGTGTGCATCGCGATGGTCTTGAGCAGGTACTTCATCAGCGCCTGGAGCGCGACCTTGGTGAGCAGCTTCCTGAGCACCAGCCCGGACAGGCTGGCGCCGAAGCTGAACGGCGCCCAGAAGATCGCCAGCGCGATCTCGATCATCAGCTGCACCAGCTGGGCGATCGCCATCCACTTGGTGTACTCGACCGAGTTGGCCACGTCGCCGGCGCAGTCCGCCAGCGCCTTGGCGGTCTTGGCCGCCGCCGACACGTAGTCCTCCCCGTTCCCGCCGGCCTTGCCGATGAACGAGTTCAGCTGCCAGGCGAACTTCGTGGCGGCCTCGCCCTCGAACTGGTCCTTGCAGTGCTTCGCCACCTTGGCGATCAGGTCGTGCAGTTCGGGCAGTTCCTGAGCCAACCGCTCGTAGGCGTCCCGCACCTCGCGCAGGTCTCCCTCCTTCACCTCCGGCCAGGGCATGCCGGTGATGATCGTGAAGAAGCGCGCTGTCGAGGCATTGACCTCGATCGAGGAGTGGGGCACGTGCTGCCTGCCGTTCCGGTCGTTCCAGGGGGCGCCCGCGCGCCGTCACCGCTTGTCGGGGGTCCTACGGCCGGGTTGTCCGCCGGTCCGGGGAGGGCTTCAGAGGGCTGGGGTCGGAGGGTTGGGGTCGGAAGCCCGGGCTCAGAGGCCGTTGGCGAGGTCGAGGGAGTGGTCGTCGGCCCTGTCGAGCGTCTCGGCCAGCACCTCACCGTTCTCGCCGACCGAACCCATCGTGCCGTTGATCTTGAGGATCAGCTGGTACAGGTTCGTGGTGCCCTCGTCGACCTGCGCGTGGTACTGCTGGCCGATCTCGTCGTGGCCGCCGACCGTCAGGTTCGTTTCGTTGATGAACTCCGCGTCCGCCAGGACCTTCGCGGTCAGCTTCTTCAGCTCGAAGAACTCGGCGAAGCTCTGCTTGAGCATCGCGGTCTTGGCCGTGGTGCCATGGCTAGCCATGGAACTCCTCCTGACGGTCCGCCTTCTTCTTCCGGTCCGGCGCCTCGTAGCCCGGGCGCATCGCCCAGAGCGGTTCGAGGATCTCGTCGAGCTCGGTGCCGCCGGTCATGGAGAGCCGCAGGGTGTCGCCGAGGCCGTCGAACCGGCCGATCCGTTCGGCGACCTGCTCGCCCACGGCCGCGCGGGCCTCGTTGAGCGAGTCGGTGAGGACCTTCGCCAGTTCGGCGGGGGCCATCTCGCGGTAGCCGTTGGTGTGGAAGGTCATCGAGACGACCTGCCCCTGCGAGCCGACCTTGACGGTGACCATCCGGTCCTTGGAGGTGACCGAGGCGGTGAGCTCGTTCATCTCCTTCTGCATCGCCTCGGCCTTGGCCAGCTCGCTCTGCATGTCAGCCATCGCCTGGGCGATCTGTTCCGCGAACGGGTTGCTCATGTGCTGCTTCCTGTCTTGTCGTCAAAGGCCGGGCCGCCGGGCCCGCCCGAGGGCGGGCCCGGCACCCCAGTTGCGTCAGCGTCCGATGACGCCGTGCACGGCACCGGTCTCGGTGCCCCAGGTCTCTTCGTCCTCCGCCAGCCAGGTGGTGCGCCGGCGGTCCTTGTCGTTGGGACCGCCCTGGCCGCCCATGCCGCCACCGGGCGGCATCATCGGCGGCATGCCGCCGGAGCTGGTGGCGGTCTGCCGGCCGGTCAGCAGGGCCTGCTCCTGGGCGGCGGCCCGGGCGGCCTTCTCGGCGGCCATCCGCTCGGCGTTGGCCTGGTCGACCGCGACCTTCATGGCGTTCGGGTCGCCACCGGAGGCGAGCGCCCGGGAGCTCAGGCCACCGCCCATTCCGGTGATCATCGGGCCGCCACCGGGGGTGAGCAGACCCCCCGAACCCGAACCGGACAGGCCGCCGAGGCCGCCCGTGCCGTAGGAGAAGCCGCCGGGGCCGAAGTTACTGGGCGTCAGCAGGTCGTCCCCGCCACCACCGCCACCGGAGTACCGGTCGGCGAGCAGCTGCCGGTACTGCGAGACGGTGTTGCCCTTGTCGTCGCGCAGAGTGCCGTCCGGCCCGATGGTGTAGTTCGGGCCGGCCACCATGGGGTTGCCGCTGGAGTCGAGCACGGGATTGCCGTTCTCGTCGACGATCCGCCCGTCCTTGGTGATCACGGAGCCGGGCGGCACGGTGACGGGCCGGCCCGATCCGCCGCCGCCCAGCAGGAGGTCGTCGGGCAGGAGCCCGCCGCCGGGGCTGGGGTTGCCGATGAGGTCGAGGCCCGTGCCGCTGCCGGTGCCGTTCCCGCTGCCGGTGCCGGTGCCGACCGAGCCGAGACCGAGGTTCGTCAGGCTCGGCCCGCCGCCGCTGGTCCCGTTCCCCTCCAGCTTGAGGTCCGGGCCACCCGGGTTCTTGAGGTCCGGGCCGCCCATGTTCTTCAGGTCCGGGCCGCCCATGTTCTTCAGATCGGGCCCGCCGCCACCGTCGCCGGAGGTCTTGAGGGTGGGGTCGTCGATCTTCGGGTTGCCGATGTCGTCGGTCTTGTCGTCCTTGGTGGGGTCGGTCTCGTCCTTCTTCGGCGTGGGCATGATGAGCGGGAAGGGCTTGAGCGGCGTGGCCGCACCCGAGGTGGTCCCGTAGGCCTTGGCGATCTCGCCGAGCGCCGTCTCGGCCGCCTTGTCCAGGATGGAAACGATGTTCTCCACCCAGATCGCCCGCGCCCTGGCCTCCACCTTCGTCCAGAAGTCGGTCGTTTTGGGATCGCCGAACGTCGCGCCCTTCAGGGTGAATTTCAGGTCCAGTGTGCCGGAGGTCGTGTCCTTGAGCGTTCCGGTGGTCTCGGGGATCTTCTGGCCGAACGAGACGTTCTGGGCGACCTGCGTCACCTCCAGCGTCGCGTCCTTGAGCCCCTCCGTGAGGGCCGAGGTCACGGCGTTCGTCGGCCAGGCGTTGGGCGAGGCCCACCATTCGTTCCACCCGGTCATGAGCGTCTCCATCGCCGTCCTGAAAACGGCGTCGCAGGACGTGGGGCCGGCCGTCAGGTAGCTCTGCACATTGGTGCGGGCCATATTGCGCCGGTCGGCGTCGATTTCGTTCCTGAACGCGAGCAGGACGGCACGGAAGGCCCCCGCCGCACTTCCCTGCCAGTCACTGTCCTTCGAGGCGACGGTGTTCGCCCATTTGCCGATCTCCTCGACCCAGCCGTCGAGGAAGTGGGTCACCTCCGTCAGGGCGTTCGCCACGTCGCCGAACACCAGGACGTTGAACGAGTCAGTGACGCGCGGGACGGCGTTGTACATGCGCTTCAGCGGCGCCACGCTGCCCGTGAACCCCGCCAGCTTGGCGCCCGGGCCGTCGAGGTTGGGATACAGGATGTGGGCGCCGACCACATAGCTGGCGTTGTAGGTGTAACCACCCGGAGTGGTGTATTTGAAGAACCAGGCCACCCAGGAGTCCAGATTCTGACCAGTACCTCCCGTCTCCTGTCCCTGCCAGCCCGAGTAGTCGTCGGCGACCGTGTTGTCCTTGTTGATCCACGGCTTGTCGTCGTCGTGAACCGTGTCCCGGCTGGTCGGCGCCGTGTCGTTCGACGCTGCGAGAAAGGTGAGCGCGTCTTCCCACTTGTAAACCATGACAGACCCTTCTGCGGCCGAGCGCGACCGAACATGAGACGGGGCCGGCCCAGGATCGGGCCGGCTCCGCAGTGCTGACCGGAATTCACCGACGAGCTACTTGGCTCCCGCCCCCGGGTTCAGGGTTCGTTCGGCCAGCTGCATGAACTGCGCGTAGTCGAGGGTCTCGTCCATCGCGTTGTTCAGGCGGAGGTCGGCGAGCTGAAGGTCGGTGATCAGCGTGTTCAGCTGATCGACGACGGTGGTCAGAAGCGAGTTGACCGAACCGGTGTAGGCCTTGAGCGCGGCGGCCAGCGTGCCGGGGCTCTTGAAATTGGCGGAGTCGTTGCCCACGAGGATCGGGGTCGAACCCGTCGCGTATCCCCTGAGCTGCTGCACCGGCACGGACTCGTTGATGTCCTTGATGAAGCGTTGGAGGTTGTCCGTGGCGAACGTGCTCAGATAACCGTCGGTGATCTTGACATCGCCGCCGTGCCCGCCGTCGCCCTCGTCATCGTCTGCCACGGTCGATCAGCCCCCGACGTGGTCGAAGTGGCTGCCCGCCCGCATGTCCGCGTCCTTGATGACGTTGCGGATCTCGGTGAGGGCCATGTGGGCCGCGACGATCTTCTTGCCCATCTCCTCGTCGGCGAGGTGCAGCGTGTTCGAGAGGTTCCCGGCCGCCAGCGCGAAGTCACCCACCAGCTCGACGTTGATCTTGGTGTCGAGGTACGACTTCAGGTTGGTCATCGCGTCGTGCATCGTCTTCGCGTGGGCTTCGAGGTCATCGATGGCGCTGTCGATGCCGGCGTAGTGGAGCGACATGTTGCCCATGGTGCGATCCCTTCAAACGGAGTTCTGGTACGGGGAGCGGGCATCGGCCACCGCCTTCCGCGGCAGCCGTGCACGACGTCGGCAAGGCCTAGCGGGGGTTCAGGACGTCCTCGACGTGCTGTCCGGCGCCGCCGCCACCGGAGAAGTTGGCGAGGCCCACCGTGTGCTCGTCGGCCGCGTTGAAGATCTGACCACCGTCGCCGAGCTTCATGTGGAAGGCGTCGTAGTCCTTCTTGACCAGCGCGTACTGCTCCAGCCAGGCGTTGATCTGGTTCTGGAACGCGGTGCTGGCCGCGCCGGAGAAGCTGTCCCGGACGGCCGTGTTGATGTCCTCGATGTAGGCCGCGGTCGTCGACATCTCCGTGTACCGCGCCTCGACCATGGTCCTGATTTCGGCCAGGACCTTCTGGTCGACCGTCGTCTGCTGAGCCACCGCGAGTACCTCCTCCATGAGTGCCGGCCGCACCCGGCCGGCAAGGTGTGCCACGGGCCGGCAGGACCGGCCCGCCAGGGTGAACGGAACGCCGCCGCCGGACGGTTCACCGGCCGCCGGCGGCGCCGCGGCTCACCGCGCGCAGCGGCCCTCGGCGGCGGCCGGGGGCTGCACGATGCCGCCGGCGAGCGGCGCCGGGTCGAGGCTCGGCCCGGTGGGCAGCAGCGAGAGCAGGCGCCCGGGCACCGCGCTCGGGGTGGCCCCGGCGTAGCCGAGGCGTTCGGCCACCGCGGCGGAGGCGAGCGGGTACTTCACGCCCGTGTCGGTGACCAGGTAGAGGGTGGTGCCGAAGCCCCCGCCGGACAGGGCCCGCACCAGGGCGCCGCCACCGGGGCGCACCGCGATCCGGTCGGCGGGCGTGCAGCTGGGGATGACGCCGGGCTGGAGGGCCGGCGGCAGGCCGAGCACGGCGGCCGCGTCCGGGACGACGACGGTGAGGTCCCCGCCGTCGGCCGCCGGGTTCAGGGCCCCGCAGACGGCCTGGCCGCCGGTCGGCGACAGCAGCGCCGGGGGCCGGGCGGGCAGCTCGGCCGGGTTGAGCGCGGCAGTGGCGGCGGGCGGTGCGGAGTGCGCGGCGAGGTCCTCCGCGCCAACGGGGGAGGTCACCACCTGGCCACTGCCGTAGGCGTCCCGCTGGGTGCGCAGATCGCCCTGGAGCAGGGCGAGTTGAGTGGCGGTGACGGGGACGAGGCCCTGCTCGGCGAGCACGTACCGCTCGTCGCCGGTACCGCTGAACAGCTGGCCGATCCGGGTGGCGTGCCCGGCCAGCGTGGGACCGGCCTTCCCCCGGTCGGGCAGGTCGGGGGCGCGCAGGTCCGGTCCGGCCGGGAAGGCGGCGAGGAACGCGGCGGTGACCGGGACGGGCGCGGCGGCGGTGTAGCCGAGGGCCCGGACGGCCCCGCCGGCGGTGTCGAGGGCGAACCGGCGGCCGTGCCAGAGGAGATGGACGCCGCCGTCGGGTGCGCCGACCAGGACGCCCCGGTCGCCGGCGCTCCGGCCGGACTGGCGGGTGCCGACGGCGACGGACAGCTGGGGGGTGGACCGGGCGGCCGCGGAGCCCGCGGTCTGGACGGTGCAGACGAGCCAGTCGGCGCCGCCGACGGCGGCCGGCCCGGGCAGCCCGTCGGGGGCGCCGACGATGCCGATCGGGGTGCCGCGCTCGGCGCTCTCCAGCGAGCGGGCGGAGACCTGGTCGACCTTCAGCTGGTCGCCGGCGAGCAGTTTGGCGCTGGCCTCGTTGAGCACGGGGTGGAGCAGGCCGCCGGCGAAGACGTACCGGGCGCCGGTCTCCTTGACCACCACCAGGGTGCCGGGCTTCTGCCAGCCGGTCGCGCCGCCGGGCTTGATCATGCCGTAGACGCCGGCGCCGGCGCCGATCAGCAGGGCGACGGCCAGACCGATCGCGGCGCCGCGGTTGGTGCGGCCGACGGGGGTGTCGGGGGCGTCCGGCTCGGCGCGGAGCACGCCTGCGGCGACCCGGCTCATCACGAACAGGTGGGCCTGGACCTGGTCGCGTCGGGACTGCATGCGGTGGTCCTCCTCGGTGCGGGGTTCAGGGGGCGGGGAGCGCGGCGCGATCGCTCGCGCGCCCGGGCGGTGGTGCCCGGTTCAGCCCGCCAGCCCGCGCATCATCTGGTAGAAGCCGAGCACCTGGAGCGCGAGCGGCAGCAGGGCGAGCGCGGCGAGCGAGTGCAGCAGGTCGCCGGCCCGGCCCCAGTAGGGCAGCAGCCGCCGGCCGGGCACCGTCCAGGCGGTCACGGCGAGCGCGGCCGCGGCGAGCAGCAGCACGGTGAACAGGCCGAACCGGCCGGACTGGTCGGTGTCCTGCCCGAACCGCGCGGCCAGCAGGGCGATGCCCAGCGCGCCCGGCAGCAGCACGGCGAGCCGCTGCCGGATGCCCCCGATGTCCCGGGCGTGCAGCAGGAGCAGCACCGACAGGTCGACGGACATCGCGGTCGCGCCCCAGCCGCCGTCCCGGGCGGTGGCGAGCAGGGCGAGGGCGCTCGCGCACACCGTGCCGGCGGCGATGAAGAAGCCGGCCAGGTAGCTGTCGGCGACGAGGCTGCGGGCGAGCACGTCCTCGGCCTCGAAGGGCTCGATCTCCTCCTGGAGCTCGTCGGCGTTGCGGGGCAGCGCGGGCAGCCGCAGGCCGGACAGCTTGAACGCCAGCCCCGGCACGAACGCGCCGAACAGCACGGCGGTGGCGGCGATCACGGCGGCGGAGTGGGTCGTCGGAATGCCGTTGGTGGCCAGCGCGCCCGCGCCCAGGGCGAGCGCGGCCGCCACCAGCAGCCCGGCGAAGAACGGACCGGCCCCGACCAGGGCGAGCGCCAGCACGGTGGCGCCGACCGCCACCGAGCCGCCCGCGAGCAGCCGGGCCGGGCCGGTGACCCCGGGCAGCAGCGCGGCGGCCGCGGCCGCGTAGGCGATGCCGGTGGCGCCGAGCGCGGTACCGGCCGGAGCGTCGCCGACCAGTCTGGTCGCCGCGCCGCCGGCGGCGAGCAGCAGCACGGCGGTGACGGCGGCCGCGGCGCAGCGGGGGCCGTCCGGTCCTGGCTGGGCGAGCAGCAGCAGGCCGCCGGCCAGCGCGACCAGGGCGAGGGCGAGCGCGAAGTGGTGGGTGGCGGCGGGCCGCCAGGAGTCGCCGCGGGCGATGGTGCCGGCCCGGACGCCGTCCACCAGGTCGTCGAAGTGCACCTCGGGCAGTGCTTCCTGGCCCGGGCGGAGGAAGAGCTCCTCGCCGTCGTGCAGTCCGAGCCCCTCCAGGGTGCGCTCCTCGTCCAGCGGCGGGCCGCCGGCGCGCTGGAGCACCCAGCCGGAGTGCTCGGTGCCGCCCTCCTCGACGGCGGAGCCGGCGTAGCCGAGGACGGCGGGCAGCAGGTCGGCGAGGACGACGTCGCCGGGGAGGGCGAGTTCGAACGCGGCCTCGGGGGCGCGGAACCTCAGCCGGACCAGCCCTGCCGCCACCGTGGTACCGCTCACCTGTCGCGCCCTCCCGTGGAGCCCCGGCCTGCCCGGTCTCCCGTTGAACAACTACGGGCGGCGCGGGGCGGACGGTTCACCGGCCCCGGCCCCCGGTTCCGCACGCACCCCCGGTGAACCGCCGGGGCCCCGCGGGCCGTACGCCTGAGTGCGGCCCGGCCTCAGGGCTTGTCCGAGCCTCCGGGCCCACCGCCACCCAGCGGCGTCACCGGCGCCGCGAGAGGAGAACCCCCGTTGAGCGTGGTCGTGGTCGACCGTCCGCCCCGGCGCCCCGGACCGGCGATGCCGGACGGCGAGCTCCAGTTGCAGGAGCCGCCGGTCCTGCCGGAGCAGCAGAGCGGCATGTCCAACATGATCGCCATGGCGCCGATGGCGCTCAGCTCGCTCTCGATGGTGATGATCTTCCTCAACCCGCAGTCCAACGGCGGGCCGCTCACCTACGTGGCGATGGGCATGATGGGCCTGTCCGCCGTCGGCATGCTGGTGACCCAGCTGATCCGCGGCGCCAGCGACCGCAAGCGCCAGCTGCGCGGCGAACGCCGGGACTACCTGCGCTACCTCTCCCAGATGCGCCGCCAGGTCCGCCGCCACATCGTCAACCAGCGGCAGGCGCTCGCCTGGCGCCACCCCGACCCGGCCGTGCTCGGCTCGCTGGTCCGCACCTCGCGGCTGTGGGAGCGGCGCGCGGCCCACCCGGACTTCGGCGACGTGCGGATCGCCACCGGCGCCCAGCGGCTGGCGGTCAGGCTGGCGCCGCTGGCCACCCAGCCGGTGGAGGACCTGGAACCGCTGTGCGCGCACGCGCTGCGCCGGTTCATCCACGCGTACGGCTCGATCGCGGACCAGCCGATCGCCGTCCACGTGCGCGGTTACGCCCACATCCTGCTGCGCTGCGAGCACCCCGGGGAGGAGGGCGCCCCGGCCGGTGCGGCCTCCTCCGGCGAACCGGACCAGGCAGGCCCCGGCGGCCTGGTCGGCGCCACGATCGGCGCGCCCGCCGCCGACCCGGACGCCGCCGGAGCGCCGGCCGATCCCGGGCCGGCCCGCGCCCTGGCCCGCGCGATGATCGCCCAGCTCGCCTTCTTCCACGCCCCGGACGAGCTGCGCGTCGCCGCCGCCGTCTCCCCCGAGCTGCGCGAGGACTGGGCCTGGCTGAAGTGGCTGCCGCACGCCCTGCACCCCACCGAGACGGACGGCGCCGGCCCGGTGCGCCTGGTCGCCGACTCGATGCTGGAGCTGGAGCAGCTGCTGGGCCCGGAGTTCACCGACCGCCCGCCCTACGAGCCGGACGCGCAGCCGGGCCGGGACGAGCCGTTCACGCTGATCGTCCTGGACGGGGTCAAGCTGCCCGCCGGCAGCCGGGCCCTGCTGGCCGGCTACCGCAACGCCGTCCTGCTGGACCTCTCCGGGGCCGTCGAGTGGCAGCACGCGCCGTTCCGGCTGCGGCTGCGGATCAGCGGCGGCCGACTGGACCTGGTCGCCGCCGACCGCAACCGGCGCGACGAGGTCACCCCGCTCGGCCGCGCGGACGCGCTGCTCCTCCCGGCCGCCCGCCGCTTCGCCACGGTGATGTCCCCGTACCGGCTGGGCGACTCGCGCGACGCCTCCGAGCCGCTCAGCACCGACTTCGACCTCACCTCGCTGCTGGGCGTCAACGACCTGTACCAGCACGACGTCGCCCGCAGCTGGGCGGACCGCCCGCGCGGACAGCGGCTGCGGGTGCCGATCGGCGTCGGCGCGGACGGCAACCCCGTCGAACTGGACCTCAAGGAGTCCGCGCAGGGCGGCATGGGCCCGCACGGGATGCTGATCGGCGCCACCGGCTCCGGCAAGTCCGAGCTGCTGCGCACCCTGGTGCTGGCGCTCGCGCTCACCCACTCCTCCGAGACGCTCAACTTCGTCCTGGTGGACTTCAAGGGCGGCGCCACCTTCCTCGGTCTGGACGAACTCCCGCACACCTCGGCGGTGATCACCAACCTGGCGGACGAAGCCGCCCTGGTCGACCGGATGCGCGACGCCCTGCACGGCGAGCTGAACCGCCGCCAGGAGCTGCTCCGCTCGGCCGGCAACTACAGCTCGCTGCTGGACTACGAGACCGCCCGGGCCGGCGGCGCCCAGCTCGACCCGCTGCCGACGCTCTTCATCGTGGTCGACGAGTTCAGCGAACTGCTCTCCGCGCACCGCGACTTCATGGACCTGTTCATCATGATCGGGCGGCTCGGCCGCTCGCTCGGCGTCCACCTGCTGCTCGCCTCGCAGCGCCTCGACGAGGGCCGGATGCACGCCCTGGAGTCCCATCTGTCGTACCGGATCGGCCTGCGCACCTTCTCCGCGATGGAGAGCCGCGGCGTGCTCGGTGTGCCGGACGCCTACCAACTGCCCTCCCAGCCCGGCAACGGCATCCTGCGCAGCGACATCGCCACCCTCACCCGGTTCAAGGCGGCGTACGTCTCCGGCCCGTACCGGCGCCGGCGCGGAGCGGCCCAGCAGGCCGCGGCGGCCGGCCAGATCGTCCCCTACGGCACCGAGTACACCGCGCCGCGCCGGCCCGACCCGGAGGTCGTGGCGGCCGAGGCGGCCCGCCTGGCCGCGGAGGAGGAGAGCACCGCCACCCTGCTGGACCTGGCCGCCGAGCGGATGCTCGACGTCGGCCCGCCCGCCCACACGGTCTGGCTGCCACCCCTGGAGACGCCGCCCACCCTGGACGAGCTGCTGCCGCCGCTCGCGCCGTCCCCGCACCACGGCCTGGCGCCCGACGGCCGCCCGGCGGTCGGTACCCTGACCGTCCCGGTGGGCGTGGTGGACCGCCCGTTCCAGCAGATGCGCGAACTGCTCACCGCCGACCTCTCGGCCGCCGGCGGCCACGTCGGCATCGCGGGCGGCCCGCAGAGCGGCAAGAGCACCATGCTGCGCACCCTGATCGCCGGCCTGGCGCTCACCCACACCCCGCGCGAAGTCCAGTTCTACTGCCTGGACTTCGGCGGCGGCACGCTCTCCGCGCTGCGCGGGCTGCCGCACGTCGGCGGGGTCACCGGCCGGCACGACCCCGAGCGGGTCGGGCGCACCCTGGCCGAGATCAACACCGTCATCGCCCGCCGCGAGCAGTCCTTCGCCCAGCTGGGCATCGACTCGATGGCCACCTTCCGCCGCCGCCGGGCGGCCGGGGACCCGGCGCTGGCGGACGACCGCCACGGCGACGTGTTCCTGGTGGTCGACGGCTGGAACACCATGCGCCAGGAGTTCATGGACTACCTGCCCGTGCTCACCCTGATCGCCGGACGCGGCCTCAACTACGGCGTGCACCTGGTGGTCACCGCCGCCCGCTGGGGCGAGCTCTCCAGCGGGCTGCGCGACCAGCTCGGCACCCGCTTCGAACTGCGGCTCGGCGACCCGATCGACTCCATGATCAACATGCGGGCCGCCGAGACCGTCCCCCGCGTCCCAGGCCGCGGCCTGACCCAGGACCGGCTGCACTTCCTCACCGCGCTCCCCCGCATCGACGGCCTCGGCGACAGCGAGAGCCTCACGGACGGCGTCGAGGACCTGGTCGACGCCGTCAACGACCACTGGACGGGCCCGGGCGCACCCGAGGTGCGGATGCTGCCGCTGCGGCTCGACGCCGCCACGCTGCCCGCGCCCGAGGGCCGGCTGCGGGTCCCCATCGGCCTGGAGGACACCGCGATCTCCCCGCTCTGGCACGACTTCGAGGAGTCGCCCCACCTGCTGGTGGTCGGCGACAGCGAGAGCGGCAAGACCAACCTGCTGCGCCTGATGGTCTCCGCCATCACCTCCGCCTACACGCCCGCCGAGGCCCGGATCATGCTCGTCGACTTCCGGCGCGGGCTCTACGACAGCGTCCCGGAGGAGTACCGGCTCGGCTACGCCGTCGCCGTGGACGTCCTCCGGCAGGTCGTCAACGGAGCGGCCCGCGCCATGGAGGCCCGGCTGCCCGGGGAGGAGATCACCCCGGCCCGGCTGCGGCTGCGCGACTGGTGGACCGGGCCGGAGCTGTTCATCATCGTCGACGACTACGACCTCATCCCGAGCCAGTCGGGCGCCAACCCGTTCGCCCCGGTCCTCGACCACCTCGCCCAGGGCACCGAACTCGGCCTGCACCTGATCGTCGCCCGCTCGGCGAACGGCATCGGGCGCGCGTACACGGACCAGCTGCTGCGCCGGCTCCAGGACGTCAACACCCCGGTCACCCTGCTCTCCTGCCCGCCGAGCGAGGGCACGCTGTTCGGCAGCGTCAAGCCGCGGGTGCTGCCGCCCGGGCGCGCCCTGCACATCACCCGGCGGCGGGTGGTCCAGGTGCAGACCGGCCTGCTCGCGGAGCCGGAGGAGGGCGGCGACGGGTCCGGGGCGTGAACCGGGGGCCGGGCGGCGTCCGTATACCCGGACGATGAGTCTTTCCCGCACCGGTCCGCCCGCCGGCGACCCCGCACCACCCGCCGCGCCCCGCCGCCGGTTCCCGCGCCTGCGCGGGTCCGGCGGTCCGGTGGCGGCCGTCGCGCCTCCGACCGCCCCGGCCGCCGCCGCGCCCTCGGCCGCCGCCCCGGCCGCGTCGCCCGCGGTGCGGTCCGTGCTGCGCCCGGTCGGGCCGCACTTCGTCATCGCCCCCGCGACCGCCGGCGAGGACGAGCTGTCCGCCGCGGTCGGCGCGCTGCGCCCGGTGCCGGACAGCCTCGTCGTGGTCGCCGCCGCCCCCGACTCGGCCCCCGTGCTGCGCGACCGGATGGCCGACCTCGGCGTCATCGCCCGCTCGCGCGGCGCGGGCACGCTGGTCCTCGCCGCCTCCGGTCTCGCCGCGCTCGCCCCCAACGGCCGCCGCCCCGCCGAGGTGGTCGCCGACCGCGCCGGCGTCCCGGTGATCGCCCCCGACGGTCTGGTGGAGATCACCCCCGACGGCAACCTCAAGGTCGCCGCCCCCGACGGCTCGGCGGAGACCGCCACCTGGTGGCTCTGCGCACCCGGCACCGCGCCGCGCCGCCTGCGCGAGACCGTCGGGGGGGGGGGGGGGGGGGGCGCGCCCCCCCCCCCCCCCCCCCCCCCCCCCCCCCCCCCCCCCCCCCCCCCCCCCCCCCCCCCCCCCCCGGCCCCGGGGGGGCG
>NZ_JBIVRD010000005.1:65576-244366 GCF_044755565.1 Kitasatospora sp. NPDC092286
GGGGGGGGGACCCCGCCCCGGGGGGGCGGGGCCCCCCCGCCCCCGCCCGGCGCCCGGGGCGGGCGCCGGGGGGGGGGGGGGCGGGGCGCCCCCCCCCCGCCGCGCCCCCGCCCCCCCCGCCGACACCCGAACCCGCGCCGCACCCGCAGCACCCGGCGGCGGTCCGGGTGGCCCGGCTGCCCGCCGGATACTGGCTCACCCATCTGAGCGCCCAGCCCGGCGGGCCGTTCCCGGCGCTCGGCCTCCTCGCCGCCCCGCCCGGCGCGCTGGTGCTGCTGGTCGGCACCCCCGGCCAGCCGGTGCTGCTGCCCGAAGACCTCGCCGAGACCGTCCGGACCCTTCCCGTCGGCGGCGCCGCCCTGCTGCTCAGCGCGCCGTGGGCGGCCCCCGACGAACTCTCCGCGCTCACCGGCACCCTGGCCGCCCGCCTCGGCCGCCCCGTCCAGGCCGCCGTCGGCCTGCCCGTGCACGGCCCCGGCGGCCCCACCTCCCGGACGGTCGACGCCCGCGGCCACGCCGGCTGGGAGCCCTACCTGCTGCGGCTCACCGCCTCGGCCGGGCGCCCCACCGTCCCGTCCGCCTGGCGCAACGGCGGCGCGTCCTGGCAACCCGCCGGGCCCGCGCTGTTCCAGGCCTTCCCGTACTGGTCCCTGGAGGCCGTGCCCGCCGGGCTCTGGCTGCGCCCCGACCCGCCGCACCTGTGCGCCCCGCGCTTCCGCCGGGCCGACCCGGGCCGCCCGCTGCTCATCGTCGGCGAGCGGGACCGCCCGGTCGGCGCCGAGGTGTGGGAGGAGCTGAGCAGCCTGCTCGACCGGCTCCCGGCCGCCGGTGCGCAGAACTTCGGCCTGCTGGCCCACGGCATCCTGGAGCCGGGCTCCGAGCGGACCGCCCGCTTCATCGCCCGGCTGCACGGCCTGGAGTGGCTGGGCTCCGACCAGCCCGGCGATGCGGCGGCGGGCGCCGAGGCGGTCTCGTACGGCCTCGGGCCCGTCCCCGGCCCGGCCCCCGCGCCGGTGTCCGCCCGGCCGGCCCTGGCCGCCGAGCCGGACCCGCTCACCGCGCCCCGGCCCGTCATCACCACCGGCCGGGTCGCGCCCCTCGGCGCCGCGTCGGAACCGCCCGCCGCGGAACTCACCGCCGGGCAGTCCCCCACGGCGGAGTTCCCCACCGCGGAGCTCACCACGGCGGAGTTCGCCACGGAGGAGTTCGCCACCACGGGGTTCCCCGCCTCGCAGGTCCCCCCTGCGGAGTTCCCTACCGCCGTACCGGAGCCCCCTGCCCCGACGCGGACCTCCTCCGGTCCGCTGGTGTCCACCGGCGGCACCGGCGAGGCCCCCCGTGGCGGACCGGAGGCGCCCGGCCCGGCCGGCGCCCCCGGCATCCCCGACATCCCCCGGGTGGCCACCAGCAGCAGCGGAGACGCCCCCGGCGCCGTACCGCAACCGCCCGGGCCCGACCGTCCCGCCGCCTCCGCCACGGCGGGCACCGCCGGCGCGGACGAGCCCGCCACGGGGCTCCGGACCCCGGCCGGAACCGAACCCCCCACCACGGCCGCGCCGGAGGCCGAACCGGCTCCGTTGCCGTTCCCTCCTCCGGACCCGCTTCCGCGAACGGGAACGGGAACGGAGCCGGGGCCGGCCCCCGGACCGAACCCCGGCCCCGAGCCCGGCCCCGGGGAACCGGAGCCCTCCGCCCCCGGGCCCGACCCGGATCCCCTCGCCGTGCACGTCTTCCGGGCCTTCCGGGCCGAGGAGTTCACCGTGCCCGTGGCCGTCAGCAGCCCCGCCGACCGGGAGGCCGTCCGGGCGCTGCTCGGCAGCCACTACCAGCGCTGCGTCGGCCGGGTCGAGGAGGCCGCGACCCGGCTGCCGGGTCTGCGCTCCACCACCAAGGACGACATCAAGGCCGATCTGGCGGCCGTCCTGCTGCACCACGCCGACACCGGTGTCCCGGTGAGCCGGACCGAACTGGCCGCCGAGGCCCGCGCCGGGGGCACCGGCCCGCACCTCGCGTTCCTGAACTGCCTCGGTTCCGGCCTGCGGCGGTTGCCGAGCCACCAGGGTGTGGTGCTGCTCGGCGCGCACGTCGAGCAGGTGGCGGACCTGCTGGCGGCCTATCCGGTCGGCCGCGAGCTGCTGGAGCCCGCACCGCTGGCCGGGCTGACCTCGCCCGCCGTCGAACTCGGCCCGGTCACGGTGGAGTTCGCCGTGCTGTCGGTCACCGCCCGGCGGACTTCCGCCTTCGACTCGGCCGGCGAGGAACCGCAGGCGGTGTTCGCGCCGGGCACCGGCTTCATCGTGGTCGACGTGGAGGCCGCCGACGAGGAGGCCGGCCGCCCCGCCCGGGTCCTGCTGCGCGAGGCGGGCGGCGCGCTGACGGGCGATCCCGCCGAGCGGAACGCCGGCGCGCGAGGCCGGGTGCGCGCCTGGCTGACCCGCCGCGACCGGACGGCCCCGGCGGACCGCCGCCAGGTCAGGCGCCCGGAGCGGTTCCGGCTCACCCCGGGCATCGGGCTTCCGCCGGCCGAGCCGACCGAACCACCTGAGCCGGCCGAACCGGACTCCCCTGCGGAGCCGACCGAGCCGAACTGAACCGCCGTCCCGCACCGGCCCGTTGTCCAGAGCGGGGACACGCGGACGCCTGCGGACCCCGAAGCCCCCTGCCGGTGGAGCCCGGCGGACGAAGACCACCACGGAGTCCCCATGCGGTCCCAGCCTGTCCGGCCGATCCGGCCGGCGTCCCTGCGCGTCGCCCTCACGGCCCTGCTCGTGACCGGCGTCCTCCCGGCCCTGCCCGCCGCCGCGGCGCCGGGCCCCACGTCGAGCCCCACGGCCAAGTCCAACACTCCGAAGCCGCCCGCGACCGGCCGGCCCCACCGGACCACCCAGCCGTCCGGCACCCCCTCCGGCCACCCGTCCGGCTCTCCGTCGCCCTCCGGCCACCCGTCCGGCTCACCGTCCGGTCCCGCCACCGGCTCCGGCGACCTCACCGACCCCCGGCTCAAGGACATCGCCCAGCAGTTCGTCTCCACTGCCGAGAACTCCTCGCTCGACTGGAAGGCCCAGTTCGCCTACCTCGAGGACATCAAGGACGGCCGCGGCTACACCGGCGGCATCGTCGGCTTCTGCTCCGGCACCGGGGACATGCTCGATCTCGTCCGCCACTACCGCGAGTTGAAGCCCGGCAACCCACTGGCCGAGTACCTGCCCGCCCTGGAGAAGGTGAACGGCTCCGCCTCGCACTCCGGGCTGGACCCGGACTTCGCGTCCGCCTGGAAGAAGGCCGCCGCCGACCCGGCGTTCCGCCAGGCCCAGGAGGACATGCGCGACCGGGTCTACTTCAACCCGGCGGTCTCCCAGGCGAAGACGGACGGCCTGCACGCGCTCGGCCAACTCGCCTACTACGACGCCATCGTGATGCACGGCCCGGGCAACAGCGCGGACAGCTTCGGGGGCATCAGGGCCGCCGCGCTGAAGAAGGCGAAGACGCCCGCCCAGGGCGGCGACGAGAAGGCGTACATCGCCGCGTTCCTCGACGCCCGCGCCGCCGCCATGCGCACCGAGGCGGCCCACGACGACACCAGCCGGGTCGACACCGCCCAGCGGGTCTTCCTCCAGGCCGGCAACCTCGACCTGCACACCCCGCTGGTGTGGAAGGTCTACGGCGAGACGTTCCGGATCGACAAGTAGGCGCGGGGCGGGGCCGCCGGGACCGGCAGCCCCGCCCCACCCGCGGTCACCAGGGCCGGGCCGACGCCGTCCGCTCGGCCGGGACGCCGCGGACCGCCTCGCGCCCGACCTCGCGCCCCGTCTCCACCGGACGCGTGCTCTGCCCGCCGACGGTGCCGGGGCCCGGGTCCGAACTGGTCCTGATCCGCGACGCCGACGCCGGCCCCAACGCGGCCCGGCCGGCCGAGGCACGCTGATCCGTCACCACCCCGGCGGTCCTGCGCACCGCGTCGGTCAGGACCGTGGCCGACTCCAGGGCGTCCAGCCGCAGCACGAAGTTCCGCTCGGTGGGGTCACCGCCCGGCCAGTCGACGTCCTTGCTGCGGACGATCCGGCTGCGGAGCCCGCCCTCCCCCGCCGAGACCGGGCCGGGAATCACCCGGACGTTGGGCCGCCAGCCGGCGCCCCAGCTGTGTTCCAGCGCCAGCGTCCACTCGTCGTCCCGGACGTCGAACCACGCGCCCACCCGGCCGGCCAGCACATTGGTGCCGTACGGGCTGCGGATCACCACCCGCTGGTCATAGTCGGCGTCCTTGCCGATCACCGTGACCCTCCACGGCCCGTTCATACGCAGCACGGCTGTCCTCCCAAGCGTCGGCGCACGAGTGCCGATCGGCCCCGTACCTCCCTCGACGGACCACTCCCCGGCTCCGGTTCACCCGCGCGGCCGCCCCGGCCGCCCCGCACCGGCCGCGCCGGGCCCACCTCCGGAGCCCGCCTGTCGCGTTCATGTAACGAATCGACCTACCGTCGAAGAATTTCCGGTAACGGCCGGGCGTTCACCCGGTGTCCACGAGCCGCCCGACTCCCCGCCCCACGACGGGAAAGTCCGGGTATTCCCGCCACCGCCCGGTCCGACAGGCCCCCCTGACACCGGCTCCGACCTGGCTAGACTGCCGCTGCAACTGCCCGAAGAGGGTCAGAAGAGGGTCAATCGGGGAGATCCGGGCGGGGGAGGCTGAGGTGTTCGTTCGCCTATTGGGGCCGGTCGAGCTGCGGACCGCCGACGGCCGCGTCCTCGAACCCGCCGGAGCCAAGCGCTGCGCCGTACTCGCCCTGCTGGCCATGGAGCTGGGGCGGACCGTCCCGGTGGAGCGGTTCTTCGAGCTGCTCTGGGGCGACGAACCGCCGGCCCAGGCGCGGGCCGCGCTCCAGGGCCACATCGCCGCGCTGCGCAAGCTCTTCGCCGGATCACCGTTCACGCTCGCCACCCGCGCGCCGGGCTACCGGCTCGACGGCGAGGCCCGGCTCGTGGACGCCCTGCACTTCACCCGGCTGTGCGCGCAGGCCGCCGAGGAGAGCGGACCGGAGCAGTGCGAGCAGGTGGACAGGCTGCTCCGCGAGGCGCTCGGCCTCTGGCGCGGCACCGCCCTGGCCAACCTCCCCGAGACCCCGCTGCGCCGCTCCCTCGCCGGCCAGCTGCACGGTGCCCGCACCCGCGCCCTGGAGAGCTGGTCGGCGTACCGGCTGCGGGCCGGCCGGGGTGCGGACGCGATACCGGAGCTCGAACGGAGCGTCCACGCCGACGAGTTGCACGAACCGGTCGCCGCCCTGCTGGTGCGCTGCCTGTACCAGGCCGGACGCTTCCCGGACGCGCTCGCCGTCTACCACCGGGCCCGCCGCCGGCTCGCCGCGGAGCTGGGCATCCCGCCCGGGCGGACGCTGCAGTCCGCCGTCGACGACATCCTGGCCGACGACGCCTCCGCGGCGGCGGCCGGGCGGCCCGGCCCGGCGACCGCCCCCGCCGACGGCACGCGGCCGGCGGCCGACGACGGCCAGGTGGCCCGCCTGCTGCCACGCCGCTTCGGCCGGTTCGTCGGCCGCACGGCGGAACTGCGATGGCTGGACACGGAGTGCGGGCCGGACCGCCGCGGCAGCCTGGCCGTGGTGGCCGGCCCGGCGGGCGCCGGCAAGACGGCCACCGTGGTCGAGTGGGCGCACCGCGGCGCCGACGCGTTCCCGGACGGCCAGCTCTTCGCGGACCTTCAGGGCTTCGGCCCCGACCACGACGCCCGGCCGGCCGACGTCCTGGACCGGTTCCTGCGGGCGCTCGGCACCCCGGAGCACGAACTGCCGCCGGACGCGCCGTCCCGGGCCGCGCTCTACCGGTCGCTGACCCGGCAGCGCCGGCTGCTGGTCGTCCTGGACAACGTCCGGGCCGCCGAGTCCATCGCCGATCTGCTGCCGGCCGGACCGGGCTGCGCCACCGTCGTCACCAGCCGAAACTCGCTGGAGGATCTCGTGGTCACCGAGGGCGCCGCTCCGCTCCGGCTCGGCCCGCTGCCCGCCGCCGACGCGCTGCTGCTCCTGGAGCACGCCCTCACCCCGGCCCGGGTCCGCGCCGAACCGGAGGCCGCCGCCCGGCTGGTGGAGCTCTGCGACCGGCTCCCGCTCGCCCTCCGGATCGCCGCCACCCGGCTCGCCGCCCAGCCCGGCTGGGCGATCGCCGAGCTGCTGCCCGAACTCACCGACGAGTCGACCCGGTTGCGGGCCCTGGAGACCCGGGGCACGGTCGGCCTGCGCACGGCCCTCGACCGGACGGTGCGCCGGCTGCCGTCCGTCGCCGAGGGCCTGCTCGCGCTGCTCGCCGCCCACCCCGGCCCGGAGACCGACGCCCACGGGGCGGCCGCGCTGCTGGGCTCCGACACCGGCACCGCCCGCCGCGCGCTCGGTGCGCTGGCCGCGCACCATCTGCTCACCGAGAGCAGCCCGGGCCGCTACCGCCGGCCTGAGCTGATCCGTCTGTACAGCGCCGATCTGCTGGCCGAGCGCACCGAGTACACCAGGACGCTCGCCGTCACCTCGCTGCTCGACCACTGTCTGGCCGCCACCGCCCAGGGCGCCGCCCTGCTCCAGCCCGGCCTGGCCGCCGTCGGACCGCCGTCCGGACCCCTTCCCGGACCGAACGGCCGGCCCGGCCCCCGGTTCACCGGGGTCCGCACCGCGCTGGCCTGGTTCCAGGCCGAGGAGCCCACCGTGCGCGCCCTGGTCGCCCGGGCCGCCGAGACCGGCGACCACGATCGCGCCTGGCGGCTCGCCGACCTGGCCGACCGGCTCTACGAGCCCGCCGGGCGCCCCGTCGACCGGGTGACCTGCCTGCGTGCCGGGCTCCGGTCCGCCCGGCGGACCGGTGAGCAGACCGCCGTCGCGTCGCTGGAGTGCGGCCTCGCCGAGGCCCTGGGCGGCGCCGGCCGCACCGACGAGGCCCAGGCGCTCGCCATCGAGGCCGTCGCCCGCGGCGCCGCCACCGGAGGCGAGATCCGGGTCCGCGCGCTGACCGTCCTCGCGGTCGCGACCGCCGGGCGCGGCGGGATCGCCGAGGGCATCCGGCTGGGCGAGCAGGCGGTCGCCCTGGCCCGCACCCACGGTCCGGCCGGGTACGCGCCGTTCGCCCATGCCCGCACGGCCGACCTGTACGGCCTCGTGGGCGACGGCCCGGCCGCGCTGCGCCACGCCCGCAAGGCCCGCCGGCTGCTCGCCGACCACCCCGAGGCCGCCGGCCACCTCACCGCGATGGCCGCCGAGGCCCACGCCCTGTCCCTGCTCGACCGCCCGGCCGAGGCCGAGCGGGCCTGGCGGGAGACGGTGGAGCGGTGCCGGGACGCGGGCACCGTCCGCCTCCACGCCGCGGCCGAACGCCGCTTCGCGGACTTCCTGGCCGCCTCGGGCCGCCCGGCCGGGGGCGCCGGGCAGCCGCACGGCGCGGTCGCCCCGTCCGGCCGGCCCGGTGGCACCACGGTGGTCCGGCAGTCGGACCGGCGGGCGGCCGATCTGTGCCGCTGACCGCTCACACCTGAGCGGCCGGCGGGGGCGATGCCACTCGGCCCGCACCCCGCCGACGGGCCGCCGTAGCGGCGGTTCGGCCCGGTGGAGCGGAGGTTCAGGCGGTGCGACGCCGGTGCTGGTGCCGCGCGGCGACCAGCACACCCGCGCCGATCAGCACCGCGCCGCCGCCGACACCCGCGATCAGGGCGCCGTCGCCGCCACCGCCGGTGTGCGCGAGGCCCCCGGGGACGGGCCCGGCGCTCTCGGACGGCGGCGCCGGGACGCTCGGGCTCACGGACGGCGAGGGCGACGCGCTGCCGGACGGCGTCGGACTGGCCGACGGTCCCGGCGTCCGGCTGGACGTCCCGGTGGGCGTGGGCGTCCGGCTCGGGGTGGGCGTGGCGGTCGGCGTCGGAGTGCCGGTGGGCGTGGGCGTCGTGGGCGTCGTGGTCGGCGTGGGGGTGGCGGTCGGCGTGGGCGTCGCCGTCGGGGTGGGCGTCGGCGTGGCCGTCGGGGTGGGGGTCGGCGTGGGCGTGGGCGTCGGCGTGACGCAGAGCGGCACGTCGGCGATCCGCTTCTCGATCTGGGTGTCGGCGAGCTGGTAGCGCCAGGTGTCGCCCTTGCCCGAGTAGCTCACCGTGACCTTCACCGAGCCGTGGCCCTCGACGGTGCCGCGGTACCGCTCGTCACTGCCGGCCCGGGTGAGCGTGTACTCGCCCGAGGAGCGGTAGTTGTTGCCCAGGACCAGGTCCACCCGGCCGGCCTCGGTTCGGCAGCCGACGGTCAGTGAGGCGTCGCTCGGATGCCAGGCGAACGCCGTCCCGGAGCCGGCCACCGCGAGCGCCCCGACCGCGCAGCCGGTCACGACGACGGCTCGAACATGTTTCATCGCGCATCTCCTTCAGGTCCCGCAGGACGCAGTCCCCGGGGCCGGTGGTCACCGGTCCCGCCACTGTCGTCTACGGGACCGAACCGCCCTGCGGTTCAGTCCGCGGCGCCCCCGGACGCCTCCGCCCGTCCCCTCCGCCGCCGCCGCGCCGGCGACGTCCGGCCGGTCCACCGGGTGGTGAACCGGCGACCGCCGACGCGCCGTTGACCAGGGCGGAGGCCGTGGAACAGGTCGGCACCCGGTCCGGAGTGAACACGGTCCGGGCGCCGGACGGCCACCACCGGGCCGCCCGCCGTCGCCCCTGACGCGGTGGGCCTCCCGGAGCACGGACGGGGTGTCCGACGGCCGCCCGCTCACGGCCGGCCGGACACCGCCGGGTGCGGCCGCACCCGGCGGACCGACCGTGCGCCTGCCGTCCCCGGCCCGCCACTCCCCGACGGGCCGGGGGCACCGCCGTCCGCTCCCGGCCCGCCAGACCCGACCCGACCCGACCCACCGGACCCGACAAGGAGGCTCCGACCGTGCGCACGCCCCTGCTGGTCCTCGTGGTCCTCGCCCTCGCCGCCGTCTCCGGACCGCACCGGGCCGGACCGGACCCGTCGGTCACCGAACGCCCGCCACAGAGCACCGCGCGGCACGCATCCACGCACCACGCGTCCACGCACCACGCAGAAGAGCGCCCGGCGGCGGAGCGCTCCGCCGCCGGCGTCTCCCGCTCCGGCGTCCGGGTGGACCTCTCCCGCCAGATGCGCTGACCGGGCGGAGCACCGCCCGCTCCCCCGACCCCGACCCCGTCCGCAGCCCTCCGGCCCCGCACCGGCCGTGAACACCGGGCGCGGCGCCGGAGAACGCACGGCGAATTGCGGGCGTACATCGGGTGACGTAGCGCGCGCCGGATTCCGCCCCGACCGTGCAACGGCGGGGCCCAGGGCCCAACGACCCGTCCCACCGGCCGACCGGACGGGATGTCAGGCGTGGTTAGACTGCGGCCTGCCTCTCGACGAGGACCAGAAGCGGGGGCTCTGACCTGGGGGAACTGTGTTTGTTCGGCTCATGGGGGCGGTTGAGCTGAGGACGGCGGACGGCCGTACCCTCACCCCGCCCGGCGCGAAGCGGTGCGGGGTCCTGGCCCTGCTGGCACTCGACCTCGGCCGGACCGTCCCGGTGGAACGGTTCTTCGAGCTGCTCTGGGGCGACGAACCGCCCGCCCAGGCCCGGGCCGCGCTCCAGGGCCACATCGCCGCGCTGCGCAAGCTGATCGCCGGCTCCCCGCTCACCCTGCTGACCCGCACACCCGGCTACCGCCTCGACGGCCCGGCCGACTCGGTGGACGCGCTGCTCTTCGAACACCTCTGCGCCCGGGCCGCCGGGGAGGAGGCCCCGGACGGCGACGAGCGCGCCGCCGGGCTGCTCCGCCAGGCCCTCGACCTCTGGCACGGCGCGGCCCTGGCCAACCTGCCCGACACCACGCTGCGCCACGCCCTCGCCGACCGCCTCGACGAGGGCCGCGCCCGGGCGCTGGAGTCCTGGGCGGAGCGTCTGCTCCGGCTCGGCCGGGGCGCCGACGCGATCCCCGACCTCGACCGCGCGGTGGAGGCCGACGGGCTGCGCGAGCCGCTCTGCGCCCTGCTGGTCCGCTGTCTGCACCAGACCGGCCGGCTCTCGGACGCGCTCGCCGCCTACCGCCGGGCCCGTCGCCGGCTCACCGCCGAACTCGGGGTCTCCCCCGGCCGGACCCTCCAGTCCGCCGTCGACGACGTCCTTGCGGCCGACCCCCGGGAGCCCGGCCGGGGCCGCGTCCGGCCGGACTCCGGCCCGTCGGCGGCCCGCCAGCTCCCCCGCCGGGCCGCCGGCTTCGTCGGCCGGGCGGCCGAGCGGCGCTGGCTGGACGCCGAGTGCGGAGCCGGCCGCCGCAGCGGCAGCCTGGCCGTCGTGGCGGGCCCGGCGGGCGCCGGCAAGACCGCCACCGTGGTGCAGTGGGCGCACGCCGCGGCCGACGCCTTCCCCGACGGGCGGCTCTTCGCCGACCTGAACGGTTTCGGCCCCGGCCACCGCGCCCAGCCGGCCGACGTCCTGGGCCGGTTCCTGGGCGCACTGGGCGCCCAGGAGAGCGAGCTCCCCGAGGACCTCCCCGCCCGGGCCGCGCTCTACCGCTCGCTCACCGGCCGGCGCCGGCTGCTGGTCGTCCTGGACAACGTCCGCGACGCCGAGGAGGTGGCCGACCTGCTGCCGGCCGGACCGGACTGCGCCACCGTGATCACCAGCCGCAGTTCGCTGGAGGACCTGGTGGTGACCGAGGGCGCCGCCCTGCTGCGGCTCGGCGCACTGCCCGCCGACGACGCCTTCAGCCTGCTGGAGCACCTGCTCACCCCGGCCCGGGTGCGCGCCGAGCCCGCGGCCGTCGCCCAGGTCGCCGAGCTGTGCGACCGGCTCCCGCTGGCCCTGCGGATCGCCGCCGCCCGGCTCGCCGCCCAGCCCGGCTGGGGGATCGCCGACCTCGTCCCCGAACTCGCCGACGAGCGCACCCGGTTGCAGGCCCTGGACACCCAGGGCACGATCAGCGTGCGCACCGCGCTCGGCCTGACGATGCGTCACCTCTCCTTCACGGCGCAGAACCTGCTCGCCCTGCTGGCCGTCCACCCCGGGCCCGAGGTCGACGCGCACGCCGCCGCGGCCCTGCTGGGCACCGACCCCGCCGAGGCCCGCCGCGCGCTCTCCTCGCTCGCCGCCCACCACCTGCTCGCCGAGGGCACCCCCGGCCGCTACGGCCGGCACGACCTGATCCGGCTCTACGGCGCCGAACTCCTCGCCGAGCGGCCCGACTCCGAGCGCACCGCCGCCACCCGGGCGCTGGTCGACCACTACCTCACGGTCGCCGCGCACGGCGCCGCCCTGCTCCAGCCGGGCATCGACTGCTTCGGCCCGCCGCCCGCCCTCCCCTCGCCGTCCGGGCCGCGGCTGTCCACCGTCCGGTCGGCGCTGGACTGGTTCCGGGCCGAGGAGCCGACCATCCGCGGCCTGGTCACCTCCGCCGCCGACCTCGGCGACCACGACCGCGCCTGGCGCCTGGCCTACCTGGCCAACTGCCTGTACTACGGCACCGGCCGCCGCACGGACCGGGTGAGCTGCCTGCGGGCCGGGCTGCGCTCCGCGCTGCTGACCGGCGACCCGACCGCCGTCGCGCTGATGGAGGCTTCGGCCGCCCGCGCCCTCAGCGGCACCGGCCGCGCCGAGGAGGCCCACCGGCTGGCCGCCCGGGCGGTCGCCCGGACCGCCGACACGGGCGGGAACGTCCATGTGCACGCCCTCACCGTGCTCGCCGTCGCCACCGCGGCCCGCGGCGAGTTCGGCGAGGCCGTCCGGCTCGGCGAACAGGCGGTCGCCCTCACCGAGGAGCACGGCCTGACCGAGCACGCACCGTTCACCCTCAGCAACACCGCCGCCCTGCACGGCTTCGCCGGCGATGCCGGACAGGCCCTGCGGCGGGCCAGGCAGGCCCGCACCCTGCTCGCCGACCACCCGGAGGCCACCTTCCAGCTCTCCGCGATGGTCAACGAGGCCCACGCGCTGCAACTGCTCGACCGCCCGGCCGAGGCGGCCCGGGCCTGGCAGCACACGCTGGAGCTCTGCCGCGCGGCCGGCACCGTCCATCTGCACGCCGTGGCCGAGCGCCACTTCGCGGACTTCCTGCTCGACTCCGGCCGCCCCGCCGAGGCCGCCCGGCACCTGCGCACCGCCGCCGGCCTGTCCGCCGGACTCGGCGACACCACCGTGGTCCGGCAGCTGGAGGAGCGGCTGGCCGCACTCAGACCCGCCTTACGGCAGTGACGGGTTCACCAGCTCCGCCAGCAGCGACTGCACCCCGTCCTCGCCGAAACGGTGCACCAGGAGCGCGACCCATTCCACCGCCTCCGCCCGCTCCAGCGGGGTCCAGGTGGCCACGGACGGGTGCTCGTCCACCACCAGCGCCTCGGCGACCAGCCGCAGCCCGTCCGGCACCAGGGGCAGCCTGGTTCTGCCGAGCCCCCGCACGGCCAGCACCCGGGCCGCCCGCGCGACCTCGTACCCGCTCGCCGACGGCACCGCGAGCCCACCGCCGACCGGGAAGTCCAGGCCGTCCGCACCGTCCGGGACGCCCTGATCGTCCGGCTCGCCCCGGTCCGCGGCCGACCCGGCCGCCGGCTCCTGGGCGAGCCAGCCCGCGATCAGCTCCCGGGCCTCCCGCCCCCCCGTGATGTCCTCCATGCCCGCAAGCATGCCAGCGCCCCGCTCCATCATCATCACCGTCATGTGAACGAGAACGGCTGTCACCCCGCCCGGCGTTCACCGGTGACGCACGCCCGACGGGAAATGTCCGAGACCCGCCCCTGGGCACCTCCGCGGCTCACGGGTCCTCGACGACGCGGATGACGGCGTTGGGGCAGAGCGCCGCGGCGAGCCGGGCGGCGCGGTGCAGCTCCGGCGGCGGGTGCTTCTCCAGCAGCACGACGGTGCCGTCGTCCTCCGACTGGTCGAAGAGCTCGGGCGCGGTGAGCACACACTGCCCGGCGCCACGACAGCGGTCGTGGTCGATGTCGATCCGGATCTTCATGGTGCGGTCACCCGTCCCAGGTGAGCGGAAGCGCGTGGACGCCGTAGATGGCCATGTCGTGGCGCATCGGCACCTGCTCCGGCGGTACCGCCAGGCGCAGCGTCGGGAAGCGCCGGAAGAGCGCGGGGAAGGCCACCTCCATCTCCACCCGGGCCAGTTGCTGGCCCAGGCACTGGTGGATCCCGTGTCCGAAGGCGACGTGCTGGGAGAGCTCGCGGGTGAGGTCCAGCCGGTCGGGGCTCCGGAAGTGCTCCGGGTCCCGGTTGGCCGCGGCCAGCGAGGCGACCACGGTCTCCCCGGCGCGGACGTGGTGGCCGGCGATGTCCACGTCCTCGGTGGCGACCCGCACCGTGCCGAACTGCACGATGGTCAGGTAGCGCAGCAGTTCCTCGATCGCGTGGCCGGTGAGCTCCGGGTGTTCCCGCAGGTCGCGCAGTTGCCCGGGGTGGGTCAGCAGGGTGAAGGTGCCCAGTGCCAGCATGTTCGCCGTGGTCTCGTGGCCGGCGACCAGCAGCAGACGGCCGATCCCCGCCAGTTCCTCGTCGGTGAGCCCGGACTCCGGGCCGTCGTCCGCCAGCAGGGCGCTGAGCAGGGCGTCGTCGGGGTGCTTCCGCTTCCGGGCCGCCAGGTCGAGCATGTAGTCGCGCAGGGCGTCCCGGGCCGCCAGCGCGGTGTCCTCGTCCACCTCCAGGTTGAGCAGGGTCGAGGTCCAGCGCTGGAACCTGTCGCGGTCGTCGTAGGGCACGCCGAGCAGTTCGCAGATGACCAGGGAGGGGATCGGCAGGGCGAACGTCCGCACCAGGTCCACCGGGGGCCCGACGCGCTCCATCGCGTCCAGGTGGTCGGCGGTGATCTGTGCGATCCGGGGTGCCAGGGCGCGCATGCGGCGCACGGTGAAGTAGCGGGTGAGCATCCGCCGGTAGTGGGTGTGCTCCGGCGGGTCCATGGTGATGAGCAGGCCGGAGCGGGCTCCGACGTCCTCGGGCCGGACCGGGATCCGGCGTACCGGGGAGGAGGCCCGCAGCCGGTCCGAGCTGAACCGGTCGTCCGCCAGCAGGGCGCGGACGTCCTCGTGCCGGGTCAGCAGCCAGCCGGTCTTTCCGTCGGGGAAGGACAGCCGGGCGACCGGATCGTGCGCGCGCAGGTGCCGGTACTCCGGCGGCGGATCGAACGGGCAGGTGCGGTGCATCGGCAGCGTCATCGCCGTGGGCTGGGCTGTACTCATGGAAGGTATTCCCTTCTCCAGCCATTCTGTTGCGCCCCCACTCGCAGGGTAGTACGACTCCCCTCCGTCCGGGAGGTCTCGCCCCCGCCCGGCCCCGGCGCCTCCCCCTGCCCGGGGGCCCTCGTCCCGCACCGGCACGTGCATCGGCACGGGCGCGCACGGCGTCCCCGGCGGCGGCTATCGCTCCTTCTCCCGGGAGAGACGGCCCGGGGACGGCACCGGAAGGCGGGCCGGAACGCTCGACGGCCACCACGACCCCCCGTTCCAGGAGTATGGTTGACGCCTCGTCAACCACCGTACTTGGCGCACCCCATCCGTCACCCTGTGCGTTCGGACGCATACCGGTTTGGGTACGTACCTCAGCGCGCCCGAGGGCCGGGCGGCAAGGCGCGAGGAGACTGGGCACCGATGGATCAGAACCACATTCCCCCGACCGTACGACGGACATACGGCGCGGACGATCTCGCACGAGCGGCCAGCTTCGCGGGGGGCTTCATCAACTTCGGTGACTGGAGCGGAATCGACACCGCATCACCGACCACCGAGGACCGGGTGCACAGTCAGGAGGAGTTGTACCGCCGGGTGTTGCGGGCCTTCCCGGCACCGACCGAGCGGCTGCGGCTGGCCGAGGTCGGCTGCGGGCGGGGGCTGGGTGCGACACTCGCCCTGCGCGAGTTCCGCTTCGCGGCGGTGACCGGGGTGGACATCCACCCGGACCAGATCGAGCGCGCCCGTACGGTCAACGCCAAGGCCATGGCCGTCTTCCCGGACCGGCTCGCCTACGCCCTCGGCTCGGCCGACAAGCTGCCTTTCCCGAACGGCTCGCTGGACGGCGTCTACTCGGTCGAGGCGGCCCAGCACTTCCGCGGGCTGACGGGCTTCGCGCACGAGGCGGCCCGGGTGCTGCGGCCCGGCGGCCGGCTGGCGGTCACCACCTTCTTCAGTTCCGGCCCGGAGGTCGCCGAGCGGTTGAGCATCATGCTCGCCAGCTTCGCCGAGGGCCTGGACGTGGCCCACCCGATCACCGGCTTCACCGCGGACCTCGCCGCGGCCGGCTTCACCGGCGTGTCCGCCGAATCGATCGGAGCGGCGGTCTGGCCGGGCTTCGACCGCTATCTGGAGGGCACCGTCCCGCCCAGCCACTGGTCACGCAACTTCCTCCCCGCCTGGCGCAGCGGCCTGCTCGACTACCACCTGGTCACCGCCGACCGGGCCTGACCACAGCGGGCGGCTCCCGACGCCCGCCGGCCGGTGGTTCGGCCCGCCGAACCACCGGCAGCCGGTGACCCCGGCGGCTCCCGTGCGCGTTCCGAGGCTCGACGCGGGGAGGGCGGTGCGCCACACTCTTGCCCTGGCACCACCCGCGTTTCCCTGGCACCACGCAGCAAGCACCGAGCCCAGAACCGCACATCGGAGAGCCACACGGTGACCACGAGTCAACAGCTGGAGATCACCTTCTCGTCGGGCCGGTCCGGCACCGGACCGGCCACCTGGGGCCAGCAGGCCATCTGGGACGCCGTCGGCAAACTGACCCCGGCGGACGCGCCGAGGTACAACGTCACGGCGTCCTCCCCGCTGGACCCGGGAGTTCCGGTGCCGGTGGTCCTCGACGCGCTCACCCACCTGCTCCACCTGCACGACGGGCTGCACACCCGGCTGCTGCGGGACGACGACGGCCGGCTGCGGCAGACCGTCGACCCGGCGGGGCGGCTGCCCGTGCACACCCGCCACAGCGACGGCGACGCGGCCGAACTCGCCGAAACCGGGCGCCTGTTGCACGACGAGCTGGCGGGGCGGCCGTTCGACTGCGCGACCGAGTGGCCGATCCGCGTCGGCCTGGTCGAATCGGGCGGTCTGGTCCGCCACATGAGCCTGGTCCTCTCGCACACGGCGGTGGACGGCTCGGGCATGAGCCAGGTGGTGATGGACCTGTCCGCACTCGCCCTGGGCGAACCGGTGGAGGCGATGGCCGAGCGCCGGGCGGCCACCCAACAGCCTCTGGAGGAGGCCGCGTTCCAGGCCTCCGAGCGCGGCCGGCGGCGTGATGCCAACGCCCGGCAGCACTTCCTGCGCAAGCTGCGGCTCGGCCCGCCGCGGCAGTTCCCCGCCCCGGCCGGGGAGCCGCGCCCGTTCCCGAACGCCGTGCTCAGCTCCCCGGCGCTGCTGCGCGCCGTCGAACTGGTCGCCGCCGCCCACCGGGTGAGCTCCTCCTCGGTGCTGCTGGCGGCCGCCGCCGCGATGACGTCCCGGCTCTCCGGCCTGCCGGCCGCCACGCTCCAGGTGGTGGTCAGCAACCGCTTCCTGCCCGGGCTGACCCAGGCGGTGAGCACGGTGGCGGGCGAGAGCCTGTTCCATCTCGCGGACGCCGGAAAGGAGTTCGGGGATGTCGTCCGACGCACCCACGCCGCGTCGATCGCCACCTACCGGCACGCCTACTACGACCAGACCCTGCGGGACGAGGACATCGCCCGCCTCCGCGCCGGGCACGGCCCGACGGCCGACCGCTCCTGCGTCTTCAACGACACCCGCGAGCTGGCCCCGCCCGCGCCCGCCGGCGGCGCGGCCGCCCCACCGGCCGCCCCGGAACCGCTCGCCCTGGCCAGGGCCCGCACCACCCTCGACTGGCCGGTCGAGTTCGAGCCGCGCCCCGGCCTCTCCTACGCCCTGGACGCCCTCCGGACCGCGGACGCCCTGCGACTCGCGATGACGGCGGACGCCTCGGTCCTCCCCCGTCCCACGATGGAGCGCTTCCTGCGCGGCATCGAGGACCTGATCCTCACCGAGGCCGCCGCCCTCGGCCACGACTGAGACCGGCCCGCCGCCGCCCCCTGGAGCGTCCCGCCCGTTCCGCCCGGTCAATCTGGCCGGCCGGTCCGGGGCGGCGGGCCAGGTCACTCCGGCGGCGGGGTCCCCGCCGTACGGGGCCGCAGTGCCAGACCGGTGCCGATGGCGGCGGCCAGCAGGCCGAGCAGCGCGAAGGGGCGCGACCACTCGCCCGCGGTGGTCGGGACGAACGCGGCCGGCAGGACCAGGGCGGACGCGGCGACCGCCGCGAGGGCGTGCGCCGGCCGGGGGCCGCGGCGGTCCGGGCCGAAGGCGTCGACGAGCAGCAGATAGCCGGTGAGCAGGACGGTCACCGTCACGGCCGGCCAGAGCGACGGTTCGCCGGAGCACGCCAGCAGGACGGACCCGACCGCGAGCACGGTGGTGCGCTGCCCGGCGAACCGGGCGGGCCAGGTGGTCGCCGGGCGCGCCGGGCCGGCGGGCGGTGCGGCGGCCCAGACGGCGAGAACGGCGGCGGCCGCCACGGCGGCGGGCCCGCCCCGGTCCAGTACGCCGCCCGGGGCGCCGTCCACTCCGCAGGCGGCGACCGCCAGGGCGGCGCCGGTGCAGCGCAGGGCGGTCTGCTCGATCCACGGGGCCCACGAGGGCGAGGGCCGTACCCCGGGGGCGGGCCCGGCGTCGGCGGTGGTCTCGGTCATCGGGCCCCTCCTCGGATCCGGCGGCGCAGCAGTGGTGCGAGCGCCAGGTCGAGCGCCTCGCCCGGGGTGTACCGGGCCACCGGAATGCCCCGGCCGCGCAGGGCGGAGCGCATCGCCTCGCGCTCGGCGTGCCAGAGCCGCAGGGCCAGGGCGCCGACCTCGTCCCCGGGCTCCACCGTCGGCTCGCCCGCCGGGATCTCCACCACGACGAGCGGGTTGCCGCGGTCGCTGACCCGGCCGAGCACCTCCAGGATCCGCTGGTCGGCGAGCGAGGTGAACGCGTACACCAGGGCGTGGCCCGGCAGTGCGGGCAGCGGGAGCCGCGGGAGGACGGGTCCGCGCCGGCGGCGGTCCTGGCGGACCTCCAGCACGGCCTCGACCATCCGGTAGAAATGCCGGTCCCCGCTGCCCGCGGCGAGCCAGCGCAGCCGGCCGCCGACCGCGATCAGCCCGACCCGGTCGTGGCGGCTCAGGTAGGCACGGGTCAGCCCGGCGGCCGCGCGCAGGGTCTCGTCCAGGCTCGACAGACCGGTGGCCGGGTCGCGGAAGTCGCTCAGCGCGTCCAGCAGGACGACCGCGTCCGCGGCCCGCTCGGCGGCGAACTGGTTGATCTGGATGCTGTCGCGGCGGGTGGTGGACGGCCAGTGGATGCGCCGCTGGCGCTCGCCCGGGACGTACGGGCGGACGCCGATCACCTCGACGCCGGTGCCGTCGTGCGCCGTGGTGTGCTCGCCGATCCGCTCCGGGAGGCGGACCGGGACGGGAGTGAGCCGGGCCGCACCGGGCACCGGGAAGACGTCCACCGCGCCGAGCTCGGTCCGGACGGTCCGCCGGGTCAGGCCCCCGGTGTCGTAGACGTCGAGGTCGACGCTGCCCAGCGTCCAGCGGCCCCAGCGGTCGGCCCGCAGGCCGAGGTCGACCCCGGCGCGGCCGACGGCCACGGACTCCAGGGTCAGCCCCGGACCGAGGGCGGCGGTGGGGTCGAGCGGGCCGATCTCCCCGTCGTGCTCCACGGTGATCCGGACGGTGATCCGCTCGCCCTCGAAGCAGCGGCGCGGCTCGGCCGTGCCCACGGTGGCGAGCCGGGTCGGCCTGTCGCGCCCGGGGGCCGCCAGGGCGAGCAGCACGGCGGGACCGGCCGCGAGGGCCAGCAGCCAGGCGTGTCCGGTGGCCAGCGCGGCGGCGGCCGCGACGGCGGCCACGGTGAGCAGGCGCAGGGTCCGCTCACCGGCCCGCCAGTGCGGGGAGGGCGGGGTGCTCGGCAGGCCGGCCGGCGCCGCCTCGGCGCTCCGGGCCAGGATCCGGGCGGTACGCAGGTCGGCGTCCCGGTCGGCGTCCCGGTCGGCGTCCCAGCCGGTCCGGCGGTCGCCGCGCGGTTCGAGGCGGCGGCCTGGGCGGAGGCCGGTGCGGAGGCGGGACCGGAGGCCGGTGCGGAAGCCGGTGCGCCGGGCGCCGGGGCCCGGTGGACCTCCCTCCGCCGGCGCGGCGAGTCGGCGGACGGGGCGCCCGGCGCTCACCGCGGCCCGTCCGGCAGCCGATCCGACGACCGGGTGTCCGCGCTCCCGGCCGCGCGCGGCAGGGTCCGCGGGGCCGGAACGGACGCGACCAGGCGGGCCAGGACGTCGTCCGCCTCGATCTGGCGCACCCACAGTTCGGGCTTGAGCGTGATGCGGTGGGCGAGGGCGGGGACGGCGACCGCCTTGACGTCCTCCGGGGTCAGGAAGTCACGGCCCTCCAGCATCGCGCGGGCCCGGGCCAGCTGCACCAGCGCGAGACCCCCGCGCGGCGAGGCGCCGACCTGGATCTGCTGGTCGTTGCGGGTGGCGTCGATCAGCGCGACCACGTACTCGACCAGGTCGTCGTCGACCTCGACCTGCTCCAGCGCGGCCCGCATGGCGAGCAGTTCGGCGGCGGAGCCGATGGTCTCCAGCACCGGCTCGGGGGCCGCCCGGTCCAGCCGGGCCCGCAGCATCGCGGCCTCCAGGCCGGTGGAGAGGTATCCCATCCGCACCCGCAGCAGGAAGCGGTCGAGCTGGGCCTCCGGCAGGCTGTAGGTGCCCTCGTACTCGATCGGGTTGGCGGTGGCGATCACCACGAACGGCTCCGGCAGCCGGCGGGTGGCGCCGTCGACGGAGACCTGTCCCTCGGCCATCGCCTCCAGCAGCGCGGCCTGGGTCTTCGGCGGGGTGCGGTTGATCTCGTCGGCCAGCAGCAGCTGGGTGAAGAGCGGGCCCGGCCGGAAGACCATCTCACCGCTGCTCCGGTCGTAGAACGGCGCACCGGAGACGTCCGAGGGCAGCAGGTCGGGGGTGAACTGGATCCGGCGGAAGTCGAGGCCGAGGGTGGTCGCGAAGGAGCGCGCCAGCAGGGTCTTGCCGAGCCCGGGCAGGTCCTCGATCAGGACGTGCCCGCCGGCCAGCACCCCGAACATGACCAGTCGGAGCGCCTCGGGCTTGCCGACCACGGCCCGTTCGATCTCCGCCACCACCGCGTTGGCGCGCTTCCCGGCCTGCTGCGGCGTCAGCGCGGGCCGGTCGGCGGGGCTGTCCGGGGCGTGGTCGGCGCCCGGGTCGACGGGGGCCTGGGGAACGGCGGTCATGGCTCTCCTGAGGGGCGATGGGTCGGTGCGGGCGGCCGCCGGGGGTGCGGCGACTGCGCGGTGGCTACAGGGATTCGAGACGGTCGACCAGGGCGCGGACGACCGGTTCGGGGAAGATCTCGGCCGGTGCCGGGCGGCTCGGATCGATCCAGGGCCAGAGCCCGGCGCCGATCAGCGCGGCGGCCCGGTCGCGGTCGTCTGTGAGTGAGAGCCCGTGCCGCTCCGACAGCCGGGCGGCGAACAGCCGTTGGAGCCGGCCGCGCAACGGCCCGCCGTCGCCCTGCGGGTCGAGCCCGTGGCGGACGGTCCAGTGCCAGTCGCCGAGCCCGGGCTCCCGCGCGTCCATCACCCGCTGACGGCTGCGCAGGCCCACGTCCAGGAAGCCCGCCCCGGCGACGTACCGGCCGGTCACCAGGGCGGCGACGGCCATCAGCACCGCTCCGGCGCCGGCCGCGGCCACCCCGCCGACCAGGGCGAACAGGATCTCGGCCGCGACGGCGACGAGCCCCAGCTCGATCAGGCTGTGCCGGACGGAACCGGGCGCGGCCAGGCCGTCGTGGTCCGGGCCGTCCCCCGGCCGGGCGGGACCGGCGCTCCGGGCGGGATCTGTGCTCATCGACGGCTCCCGGTCGGGTCGGTGGGGCCCGCGCCGGCCGTACCGGCGGCCGGCCGGTCCGCCAGGCGGTCGGCGATGGTGTCGAGGGCCGTCCTGGCCCGGCGTACCTGGCTGTCGTCCATCGGGTGGGTCGAGTACCTGGCCTCGTGGAACAGCGCGGTGAGGGCGCGTGCCTGGACCGGGTCGACCCGGTCGTCCGCCACCGCCCGTTCCAGCAGCTCGGTCGGGCTGTCGGAGGCGTGGCGGGCGACACCGGAGGCCGCCAGCGAGCCCTCCATCGCGGCGTAGCAGGCGATCACCGCGGCCCGGGCGTCGCCGCCGTGCAACGCGCGCCGTCCGGTGGCGACGGCCTCGGCGAGGACGTCCTCGGCGCGCGCCGGGCCGACGGCCGGCGCGGTCCGCGACCCGGGCCCGGGGAGGCGCAGCCGCCGCCACCCCCGCACCAGGGCGGCCACCAGCACGGCCGCCACCACCGCGGCCAGGACGACCAGCAGGACGACGGCCAGGTTCACCGTGCCCGACTCCTCGGGCGCCGGCGGCGGTGGCGGCGTCGGTACCGGCGTGGCCGTCCAGGGCCCCAGGCCGGTCAGGGGCGCATCGGCGACCGGCCCGCCGGTGGTGGTCCGGTTGTGGAAGACGAACAGCAGCACCGGCACGGCGACGGTCCCGCCCGCCAGCAGCACGACGGCGGCCGTCCGCAGGCGTTCGGCCCATGGCGTCGGCCCGGTCAGCCGGCGGACCTCCTCGCGGAGGCCGGAGGCGAAGCGGCCGACGACGATCACCCAGCCGAGGGCGAGCAGGACGACGAACCCGATGCTGCCGAGCGGCGGCTCGGTGCCCGTCCCCAGCAGTCCGCCGTCCGGCCGGAGCGCCGAGGCGGCGACCACCAGGCCGACGACGACCAGCAGGACGCCCGGCACCCGTGCGCTCCCCTGCCGGTGGCCGCCACGCCGGGACCGCCGGGGCGTGCTCGGCGGTACGTCGTCGTTCATGCGGTGCCCCCGGTCCCCTCCGCCACACGCTCGATCACGCGCCGGTGCAGCGTCGCACACCGACTTTCGCCCTGTCATCCTTCCCGCGGCGTACGACTTTCCGGGTAGCGGCCGGACCGCCGGACGCGTCGACACGGCCGCGCCGGTGCCGCTACCGTCGGCGCCATGCGAATCCTCGTCCTGGGCGGCACCTCCTTCGTCGGCCGGGCGATCGTCGACGACGCCCTGCGCACCGGCGCCGAGGTCACCCTGTTCACCCGGGGCCGGACCGGCCGCGACCTGTTCCCCGCCGCCGCCCGGCTGATCGGCGACCGCGACACCGGCGACTACGCGGCCCTGGGCACCGGCCGCTGGGACGCCGTGGTCGACGTGAGCGGGTATCTGCCGCGCCACGTCGGGCAGGCGATGGACGCGCTCGGCGACCGGGTCGGCCGGTACCTGTTCATCTCCAGCCAGGCGGTGTACACCCGCACCGGTCCGGGCTCGGACGAGTCCACCCCGCGCCGCGCCCCGGTGCGCGACACCGAGGAGCTGAGCGAGGACACCTACGGCCCGCTCAAGGCGGCCTGCGAGGACGACGTGACCGCCCGGTACGGCGGCCGGGCGACGATCGTGCGGCCCGGCAAGGTCGCCGGCCCCCACGACCCGCAGTCCGGGCTCACCTACTGGGTGCGGCGGGCCGCGCGCGGTGGCCGGGTCGCGCTGCCCGGCCGGCCCGAGCAGCCGGTCCAGCTCGTCGACTCCCGCGACCTCGCCCGGCTGGTGGTCCGTCTGCTGGAGGACGACCGCCCCGGGGCCTTCCACGCCGTCGGCCCGGCCGAACCGACCACCCTGGCCGGGCTGATCACCACCTGCGCCGAGGTGGCGGGCGCCCAGGTCGAGATCGTCCCCGTCCCGGCCGACACCGCGCCCCCGTTCTTCCCGCTCGTCCACGCCGAACCGCTCTGGCCGGCCCAGCGGCGCAGCCCGGCCCGCGCCCGCGCCGCCGGCCTGCCCGCCACCCCGCTCGCCGTGACCGCCGCCGACGTCCTGGCCTGGGACCGCGCCCGCGGCGAGCCGCCCCTCGGCCACGGCTTCTCCCCCGAGGACGAGGCCCGCCTCCTCACCCGCGGCTGACCCTCGCCCTGCGCACCGGGCCGTCCGCCGAGGGCCGCGGGTCCGTTCACGGCGCCCAGATCCCGCGTGCCAGCGCGGCCCCCGCGTAGCAGAAGGCCAGACCCGCGGCCAGGCTGGCGCAGAGATAGGCGGCCGCCGTCGCGACCCGGCGCACGGAGACCAGCGTCAGCAGTTCGTAGGAGAAGGTCGACCAGGTGGACAGGGCCCCGCAGAAGCCGGAGGCGATCAGCAGCTCCGCCCGGTCGCCGATGGCGTGCTCGGCGCCGCCCTCGACCACCAGCCCCAGGACGAAGGGCGCGGCCACGTTGACCGCGAACGTGCCCCAGGGGAAGGCGGAGTCGACCCGCCGCTTCACCGCGACGCCGGTGAGGTAGCGCACCGGCGCTCCGACGGCCGCACCGGCGAGGACGAGCAGCCAGTCGACGATCACCCGGCCTCCCCGGCTCTGACGGAGATCCCGAAGGCGAGACGGGCGACGAGGACCCCGAGCCAGACACCGGCCGGCGCGGCGACCGCGGTGAGCACCAGGTAGCCGGCCGCCACCGTGCCGTCACCCCGGTCGAGGAGCAGGCGCGTCTGGTTGATGTAGGTCGAGAAGGTGGTGAAGCCGCCCAGCACGCCGGTGCCGATCATGGGCCCGAGCAGCGCGGGCGCCCGGGGGAAGCGCTCCTTCGTGGTGACCATCAGGGCGCCCATGAGGGCGCAGCCGACGACGTTGACCACCAGCGTCGTCCAGGGAAAGGCCCCGGGAGGGACGGGCCAGAGGCGCCCCGCGCCGTAGCGCGCGGCGGCTCCCAGGGCCCCGCCGAGGGCCACGGCGGCGAGCGTCGCTCCCCGTCCGGCCGGTGAGTGGTCGGGGTGGCCGTGCCGGCGCAGATCAGGGGTCAGGAGCACACCGGCACGTTAAGCAGCCCGGCCGGGGAGGCGACACCGAATCACGGCAGCGGGCGCCGTCGTGACTCGATCAGCGCAGTCGCCGACCGATGCTCACCGGATCCGATCGCCGGACGGCAACATGCCGTCAAATATCACGCAATGCCCATAAATCGTCACCTACCGTTGCGACCGGTCCCCTTCCCGTCGATCCTGGAGCCCCCTGTGCCGTCCGCCGGGCCCGTGGAACAGCAGCCGACCGGCCTCCGGCCGGCGGCGGTCGCCGCCGCCGCCCTGCGCGGCGTCGGCCAGGTCGACCTTCAGGCGAACCTCGTGACGAGCGCGTTGATCCTCGCGGCCCTCTGGACGGCCGGCTGGCGCGTCGGGCTCTTCGCCACCATCGGTACCGCGGTCTCCACCGCGGTGGCGATGCTCCTCGGCGCGGAACGCGGCAGCGTCGCCCTCGGCCTGCAGGGCTACAGCGGCTGCCTCACCGGCATCGCGCTGGTGACCTCGCTCGGCGACCACCTCTCGACCTATCTCCTCGCGATCGCCGGGGCCGCCGTCTGCACCCTGCTGACGGCCGCCCTGACGACGCTGCTCGCGCCGTACGGGCTCACGGCGCTCACCGCGCCGTTCTGCCTGGTCTCCGGCGTGATGGTGCTCGCCGCGCCGTCCTTCGACCGGATCTGGCACGGCGCTCCGACCGCCGCCGTGACGACGACGACCACGGGCGGCACCGGGATCACCTGGGGCGACCTGTGGCACGGCTTCCTCACCAACGTGTCGCAGGTCTTCCTGGTGAACGACTGGAGGTCGGGGCTCATCATGCTCGCCGGTCTCGCGGTGGCTGGCTGGGCGGTGGTGGCGTTCGCCGCCGCGGGCAGCGCCGTCGGCATCCTGGCCGCCTGGGCGCTCGGCGCGCCGACCACGCTGATCGCCGACGGCATCTACGGCTACAACGCCGTCCTGGTCGGCATCGCGCTCGGCGCCGTGTTCCTTCGCCGCACCGTCTGGAACGGCTGCTACGCCCTGTTCGGAGCGGCCGTCTCGACCGGGCTGACCGCCTCTCTGACCTCGTTCTTCAAGCCGTTCGGCGGCCACACCTTCACCTGGCCGTTCATCCTGACGACCTGGGTGCTGCTGGCGGCCGTCCCCCAGCTGTCGCGGCTTGAGCGGGCGGGGTGACGCCCCGACGCCCACCGCACCACACCACACCACACCACATCCCACCGCACCGCCGGCCCCTTGCCCATCAGCGGTGAACCACAGCCCAGGAGGTACCGACGATGAACCTTGCTCCGCGTGAGCTCGACAAGCTGCACGTCTATGTGGTGGCGGACCTGGCCCGCAAGCGCCAGGGGCGCGGGCTGAAGCTCAACTACAGCGAATCGGTGGCCCTGATCACCGAGGCGATCCTGGAGGCGGCCCGGGACGGCAGGAGCGTCGCCGACTGCATGGCACTCGGCCGGACGGTGCTCGGCCCGGCGGACACCATGCCGGGCGTGCGCGAGATGCTCGGGCTGCTGCAGGTCGAGGCGTCCTTCGTGGACGGCACGAAGCTGGTCTCCTGCCACGACCCCATCGGCGGCTGAGCCGGGTGCACCGGCTCGGGAACCAGGATCCGGTGGTCGCCGTGTGCGGTCACGAGAGCGCGAACGGCGAGGCGCTGGAGGGGATCCCGGGGGTGCTGCCGGTCGGCACCGGCCGGCGGCTGTTCCGGCTGGTCCGCGAGCGGCTGCGCGACCAGGAGCGCCTCTGCGTCGTGCCGATGACCCTGGGGCGCGATCCCGCGCTGGTCGCGGACGCCGCGCGGACCCTGCTCGCGCTGGAGCCCGGGGAGCGCGCCAGGGTGGTCCTGTCCGAGCCGTTCGGCACCGCGGAGCACCTCGTCGGCTGGCTGCGGGCTGCGGCGAGCCGGCTGCCGGCGGAGACGGCGCTGCTCGTCACCGCGCCCACCGGCGGGCCGTCCGAGGACGCGGAGCTGTACCGGATCGCCCGGCTGGTCTGGCAGTACGGCCGCCACCGCATCGTCGAGGTCGGGCTGACCGGCGGCGATCCGGACCCGGCCGCCGGGGCCCGCCGCTGCCGGCGGCTGGGCGCCGCCCAGGTGACCTTGCTGCCCGCCGCGTTCGTCGTGCCCCGGCCGCCCCCGGCGGCCCACTGCCCCGGGCCGCTCCTCACGCCCTCCGGGCTGGCCCAGGTGCTCCGGTCCCGGGCCGCGGACGCCTGGCAGCGCCGGTACCAGCGGGGTGCGGACGGCATCGCCGAAGGGCTGGCGGCCGGCCACGGGCACAGCCACGAGCACCGGCACGACGACGGACCCGACGACCGGCACCACGACGGGCACGGCGACCAGTACGGCCACGGCCACCGGCACGACCACCGCCGCGAGCAGGACCACCAGAACCAGCACGGGGAAGGCCAGGGGCACGCCGCCCACGCCCACCCGACCGGAAGGAGCACCACATGACGTTCCGCCAGAAATACCTCTACGGCGAGGGGCAGATCGAGCTCAACGCCGGCCGCCCCACGCTCACCGTCACGGTCCGCAACACGGGGGACCGCGCGGTGCAGGTCGGCTCACACTTCCACTTCTTCGAGGTCAACTCGGCTCTCTCCTTCGATCGCCGGCAGACCCTCGGCATGCACCTGAACATCCCCGCCGGCACCGCCGTGCGATTCGAGGCCGGCGACACCAAGGAGGTGGAGCTCTGCACCTACTCGGGCACCGGCCGCCTGCTGGGCTTCAGCGGACTGCTCAACGGAAGCACCGCCTCCCAGCCGGCCAGGGTGGAGGCGGTCCGCAGGGCGATCGAGCTCGGCTTCCAGGGCGCCCAGAACGCCGCGGCCGACGCGGACGGCACGGACGGCGCCGCCGAGGCGGACACCACCACCGTTCACACCTCCTCGTCCCACAAGAAGGGCTCCCGCTGATGCCGATCCTGCCGCGCAAGCAGTACACCGACATGTTCGGCCCCACCGTCGGGGACCGGTTCCACCTGGCCGACACCAACCTCGTGGTCGAGGTGGAGCGGGACTTCAACGAGGGCAACTACGGCGACGAGGTGCTCTACGGGGGCGGGAAGACCATGCGCGACGGCATGGCCTCGGATCCGCAGGCCACCGCGGCCCAGGGCGCGCTGGACACGGTGATCACCAATGTCGTGGTCATCGACCCGGTCGTGGGCGTGGTCAAGTGCGACATCGGGATCAAGGACGGCTTCATCGCGGGAATCGGCAAGTCCGGCAACCCGCTGACCCAGCGCAACGTCGACCCGCGCCTGGTGATCGGCGCCGGCACCGAGGTGATCGCCGGGGAGCACCTGATCGCCACCGCGGGCGCCATCGACACCCATGTGCACCTGATCGCGCCGCAGCAGGCCGAGCACGCGCTGACCAACGGGATCACCACGCTCATCGGTGGTGGCACCGGACCGACCGACGGCACCAACGGCACCACCTGTACGCCGGGCCCGTACAACATCGGCAGAATGCTGCAGGCCTGCGAGGCCATGCCGGTGAACATCGGTCTGATGGGCAAGGGCAACGGCAGCCTGCCGGCCGCGCTGGTCGAGCAGATCGAGGCCGGCGTCTGCGGGCTGAAGGTGCACGAGGACTGGGGTGCGACCCCGGCCGTGATCGACAACGCGCTCGCCGTCGCGGACCTTCACGACGTACAGGTCTCGATCCACACCGACACCCTGAACGAGGCGGGCTTCTTCGAGGACACCCGCTCCGCGATCGACGGCCGGACCATCCACACCTTCCACAGCGAGGGCGCCGGCGGCGGACACGCACCCGACATCATCCGGGTCGCGGGCGAGCCGAACATCCTGCCCGCGTCCACCAACCCGACGCTCCCCTACACGTCGAACTCCGTGGACGAGCTGCTGGACATGGTGATGGTCTGCCACCATCTGAGCCACGACATCCCCGAGGACGTCTCCTTCGCCGACAGCCGGGTCCGCGCCGAGACCATCGCCGCCGAGACGGTCCTGCACGACCTCGGAGTGATCAGCATCATCTCCTCGGACTCGCAGGCCATGGGCCGGGTCGGCGAGTCCTTCACCCGCGCGTTCCAGGTCGCGCACCACTGCAAGGACAAGCGCGGGAAGCTCGCCGAGGACGGTGAGCGCAACGACAACCAGCGGGTGCTGCGCTACCTGGCCAAGGTGACCATCAACCCGGCGATCGCCACCGGCATCAGCGACTACATCGGCTCGATCGAGCCCGGCAAGCTCGCCGACATCGTGCTCTGGCCGATCCACTCCTTCGCCGCCAAGCCGAAGATGGTGATCAAGGGCGGAATCATCTCGTGGGCGCAGATGGGCGACCCCAACGCCTCCCTGCCGACCCCGCAACCGGTCTACTACCGGCCCACGTTCGGCATGGCGGGACGGGCCCTGCAGGCCAACCACGTGACCTTCATGTCGCAGGCCGGTATCGCCGCCGGCGTCCCCGCCGAACTCGACCTCAAGCGCCGGGTGCTGCCGGTGCACCGCACCCGCGCCCTGGGGAAGGGCAACATGCTCCGCAACGACGCGCTGCCGCGGATCGAGGTCGATCCGGAGACCTACAAGGTCACCCTGGACGGCGAGATCGCCACCATCGAGCCCGCCCGGGAGCTTCCGCTCAACCAGCTGTTCTTCCTGGTGTAGCGCCGGTGTCCACGGGGAGCGCGGAGCACAGGGCGCTCAACGGCACGGCCCCCGGCCGCGCGAACCCCGGCCGCGCGGATCCCGGCTGTGCGGATCCCGGCGGCACGGCCGGACCGGCCGCCGTACCCGCCGGGGACCGGCCGGGGCTCGCAACCCTGCTCGTCAGCCTGCAGCTGGCCGACTCGGCGTTTCCTAGCGGCTTCTACACGCTCTCCCACAGTCTGGAGGGCTTCGCGCAGGCCCGGGCCGTGGACCAGGACACCCTGCCGCTGCTGCTGGCGGACCTGCTGCGGCACGGTGTCGGCCCCTCCGACGCCACGGCCCTGGCCCTCGCCCACCGCGCCGTGGGCGAGGGCGCGCCGGAGCGCGTGGCCGAGATCGACCGGTATCTGTACGCGACCAAGCTGAACAGCGAGATGCGTCGCGCGGCCACCCGCACCGGACGCCAGCTGCTCGATCTCGCCGAGGAGGTCTTCGACCGGCCGGAGATCACCGCCTACCACCGGACGGTCCTCGGCCGGGCCGCCCCGGGCACCCAGGCGGTGGTCGCCGGCGTCGTCTACGCGGCCACCGCGGTACCCGTCCGCGAAGCCGTCACGGCCGACCTGTTCGCCTTCTGCGCCAGCTTCGCGGGCGCGGCCCTGCGGCTGCGGCTGACCGACCACCGCCGCGCCCAGCGGCTGCTGCGGGGCGCGGCCCCCGTGATCGAGGAGACCGCGGAGCTGGCCGTGCGCCGCGAACTCGCCGACGTCGGCGCGACCGTCTTCGTCGCCGACGCCATGTCGGGCCGGCACGAACGCGCGGAGGCCCGGCTCTTCGCCAGCTGAGCGCCCCCACCCACGCCACGCATCGAAAGGCAGCAGAACCATGGACGACAACGTGCTCCGGGTCGGCATCGGCGGCCCGGTCGGCTCCGGCAAGACCGCCCTGATCGAGGCGCTGGTGCCGGTCCTGATCGCCCGCGGGCACCGGCCCGCCGTCATCACCAACGACATCTACACCCAGGAGGACGCCCAGCACGTCCGCCGGACCCTGGCCGGGGTGCTCGAACCCGAGCGCGTCGTGGGGGTCGAGACCGGCGCCTGCCCGCACACCGCGGTACGCGACGACCCGACCATGAACCTGGCGGCCGGGGCGGAGATGCTGGAGCGCTTCCCCGACACCGACACGCTGCTCTACGAGAGCGGCGGGGACAATCTGACCCTGACCTTCAGCCCGGTCCTGGTCGACCTGTTCCTCTTCGTCCTCGACACCGCCGAGGGCGAGAAGATGCCGCGCAAGCGCGGGCCCGGGATCACCGACTCGGACCTGCTGGTGATCAACAAGATCGACATCGCCCAGTACGTGCGCACCGACGTCACCGTCATGGAGTCCGACGCGCTGCGGGTGCGGGAGGACCGGCCGGTCGTCCTGACCGACTGCCTCACCGGCGAGGGCATCGAGAAGATCGCCGCCTTCCTGGAGTCCCGGCGCGCGGTGCTGATCTGACGTGCCGACCGCCGTGGACCGCCTCGTCCGTTCCTACTACCAGCCGGACCGCGTCCCGTCCGAGGTGTCGGACCTGGCGTCCGTGCCCGACACCCTCGGCCCGGGCTCGCCCGCCAAGGTCGGCATCCTCGACCTCGGCTTCGAACTGCGCCAGGGGCGGACCGAACTGGTCGAGCGGTACCAGAAGGCGCCACTGCACCTGATGCGGCCGCTCTGGATCGACCAGCACCTGCCCGGGATGGCGTTCGCCTACCTGATGGCCACCGGAGGCGGCATCGCCCAGGCCGACCGTCACCGGATGGACTTCCGCTGCGGCCCCGGCACGGAGGTCCACCTCACCACCCAGGCCGCCACCAAGGTCTACCGGATGGAGCACGACTACGCCACGCAGCTCGTGAACCTGACGGCGGCGCCCGGCAGCTACGTCGAGTACTGGCCGGACCCGCTGATCCCCTTCAAGGGCTCACGGTTCTACCAGCGCACCGAGGTCACCGTCGCACCGGGCGCCACCGTCCTGCTGGGGGACACTCTGACCGCCGGGCGGCTGGCCCGGGGGGAACGGCACCAGTACCGGGTGCTCGCCACCGACCTGCGGATCGGCCGGCCCGACGGCAGCCCCCTCGCGATCGACACCCTGCGCCTCACGCCCGACGGCGGTGCCCCCGGTACGGGTGTCCTGGGGCCCGGTGTCCTGGCCGGCCACGACCAGGTCGTCTCGGTCTTCGTCGTCACCGACCGCCGGCCGGCCGCCGAGATCGCCGACGCGCTGCACGGGGCGCTCGCCGGTCTGGACCTCCTCCACGGCGTCAGCGTGCTGCCCTACGACTGCGGCGCCTGGCTGCGGCTGCTCGGCGACGACCCGGTCCTGGTCGCCGGGGCACGCGCCGCCGCCTGGAACGCCGTACGCCGGCTGCTCACCGGCCACCCCGCGCCCGACCTCCGCAAGCCCTAAGCCCTCCACCCGACACCCGCCACCCGATACCCCGAGGGACCGTCCCATGATCGCGCTCGCTCCACCGATGCCGCCCGGCTACGACTCCGGAGACACCGCCTGGCTGCTCGCCTCCACCGCCATGGTCATCCTGATGACTCCCGGGCTGGCGTTCTTCTACGGCGGGATGGTCCGCACCAGGCACATCCTCGTCATGCTGAAGATGAGCTTCGCGGCCATGGCCTTCGGCACGGTGCTCTGGTACCTCGTGGGCTACTCCCTCGCCTTCGGTCCCGACGTCGGCGGGGCGGGGCTGATCGGCAACCTCGACCACGCGTTCCTGCGCGGGATCGGGATCACCACGCTCACCGGTGCCATCCCCTCGTACGTCTACAGCACCTTCCAGATGGGCTTCGCGATCATCACCGTCGCGCTGGTCAGCGGCTCCATCGCCGACCGCGCCACCCTGCGGGGGTGGCTGGCCTTCGTGGTGCTCTGGCTGCTGATCGTCTACATCCCGGTCGCGCACTGGGTCTTCGACCCCGACGGCTGGATCGTCAAGCACCTCGGCGCCCTCGACTTCGCCGGCGGACTCCCCGTCGAGCTCAACTCGGGGGTCGCCGGGCTGGCGGTGGCGCTGGCGCTGCGCGACCGCTCCGATCTCACCCGCCGCGAGGAGCGCCCCAACAACATCCCGCTCGTGACGATCGGCGTGGCCCTGCTCTGGTTCGGCTGGTTCGGTTTCAACTCCGGGTCGGCGCTGAACACCCAGGGCAATGCGGCAGCCGCCTTCCTGAACACCCAGCTCGGCGCCGGCGGTGCCATGATCACCTGGCCGCTGGTCGAGAAGTGGCGGACCGGCCGGGTGAGCACGATGGGGGTCCTCTCCTCGGCTGTGGCCGGCATGGTGGCGATCACCCCGGCCTGCGGCGAGATCGACCCGACGGGTGCCCTGGTCACCGGCCTGGTGGCGGGTGTGGTCTGCGCCTTCGCGGTCACCCTCAAGTACCGCTTCGACGTGGACGACACGCTCGACGTGGCGGGGGTGCACGGCGCGGGCGGGTTCGTCGGGCTGGTCATGGTCGGTCTCTTCGCCACCGCGCGGATCAGCGGCACCAAGGGGCTCTTCTACGGCGGGGGCTGGGCGCAGCTGGGCAAGCAGCTGGTCGCCGTGGCGGCCGTCGCCGCGTTCTCCTTCGTCCTCAGCTGGCTGATCGCCAAAGCGGTGCACTCCGTGGTCGGTTTCCGGGCCGGACAGGAGTACGAGGCCGTCCCCGGCGAGGCGGCCGAGCGCGCCTACGACTTCCAGACGGCGGAGCGCCTCGGGGCCCTGGTCTCCGACAAGCCCATCACGGGCGACGACGAACTCGTGGAGCAGATCCGCCGGCTGCTCCGTTACCGCCAGGACGGCTGACCGGGGGGACCCGCCGGGGATGGGCGGAGCCCGGCCGGCCTTGTGATGCGGCCGGCCGGGCTCCGCCCTCCCGTTGTCCGGGCCCGGTCAGCGGCCGTGGCCGTGCCCGCTCCCGTTGTCGTGCAGCGAGTTGGTCTCCTGGATCTTCTTCCACGACCTGGGCTCCTGCGGCAGCGCCGCGGACGCCGGCCCGGCCACCGCCTTCGCCGGAGCCCCCGCCGACGGGACCGCCGGCTTGGAGGGCGTGAACAGCCAGGTGGTGAAGAGGTCCCCGAGCTTCTTCCCGGAGATCCGCTCCGCGTACGCCTGGAACTGCTGGACGGTGGCGTTGCCGTAGCGGCGCTCGGCCGGCCAGCCCTTGAGGATCTGGAAGAACTTCTCGTCGCCGACGGTGTTCCGCAGCGCCTGGACGGCCACCGCGCCCCGGTCGTAGACGGCGCTGGAGAACTGGTGGTCCGCGCCCGGGTCGCCCGGCTTGACGGTCCAGAACGCGTTGTCCGCCGGGTAGTAGGAGTACACGTAGTCGGCGAGCTCCTGTGCCGTGCCCTCGTTCTCGTGCTCCGACCAGAGCCACTGCGAGTACCGCGCGAAGCCCTCGTTGAGCCAGATGTCGCTCCACCGCTGGACGGAGACGCTGTCCCCGTACCACTGGTGGGCCAGCTCGTGGACGACGACCGAGGTGTTGGCACCGCGCGCGAACTGCGCGGGGCTGTAGAAGATCTGGGTCTGGGTCTCCAGCGCGTAGCCGGTGGGCACGTTGGGCACGTATCCGCCGACCGAGGTGAACGGGTACTCCCCGAAGTAGCCGCTCAACCAGTCCACCAGTTCGCCGGTGCGCTCGACACTGGCCCGCGCCGCCCCGTCGTTCTCACCGAGGTCCTTGCTGTACGCGGTGATGACGGGCAGCCCGCTCGGCGTGGTGTCGGTCCTGACATCGAACCGGCCGATCGCCAGGGTGGCCAGATAGGTGGCCTGCGGCTTGGTCTGGCGCCAGTTGTACCGGGTCCAGCCGGCCCGCGAACTCTGCCCGGTGGAGAGGCCGTTGCTGATCACCTGGGTACCGTCCGGCACCAGGACCGACACATCGAAGGTGGCCTTGTCGGTCGGGTGGTCGTTGCTCGGGAACCACCACCAGGCGGCCACCGGCTCGTTCGCCGCGACGCCCCCGTCCGGCGTCCGCAGCCAGGCCGAGTACCCGTCCCGCTCCACCTCCCCCGGCACCCCGGAGTACCGGACGACCACCGTCACCGGGCTCCCCTTGGCGATCGGCCGGTCCGGGATGACCTCCAGCTCCGCCTCACCGGTGCTGGCGAACCTGGCCGCCCGCCCGTTCACCAGCACCTGCTGGACGTCGAGCACGAAGTCCAGGTTGAACCGGGAGAGGTCCTGCGTGGCCGTGGCCAGAATCGTGGTGGTGCCCTCCAGCAGGTCGGTGGCGGGCTGGTATTTCAGCCGGATGTCGTAGTGCGAGACGTCATATCCGCCGTTGCCGTACGTCGGGTAGTACGGATCCCCGACCCCCGCCGCCCCCGGCGAGGGCGTCGCGGCCGACGCGGGAACGGCCAGGAGCAGAGCGAGAGCGCTGGCAGCAGAGACGATCAGCCTCTTGCGCACGATGGTCCTCCAGGGTTACTGGGACAGTGGGTTGGATCGAACCCTGTCCCAGCGGACCCCCGCTCACGCCTAAGTTATGAGATTTTCATAAGAAGAAACGAGCCGAAACGCTCCCCAGTCGGCCGGCACCCCGTCGCGCCGCCCGGGCCCCGTACCCGGCTCACCCGCCCAGTGTCACCGGTGCCCGGACCAGGGAGCCGTACTCCGTCCACGAGCCGTCGTAGTTCTTGACGTGCGGGTAGCCCAGCAGCTCGGTCAGCGCGAACCAGGTGTGCGCCGACCGCTCGCCGATCCGGCAGTACGCGATCACCTCGCGCTCCTCCTCCACGCCCTTCCCGCCGTACAGGGCGCGCAGTTCGTCCGCCGAGCGGAAGGTGCCGTCGTCGTTGGCCGCCTGCGACCACGGGATGTTCACCGCGCCGGGGATGTGTCCGGGCACCTGCGCCTGCTCCTGCGGCAGGTGCGCCGGCGCCAGCAGCTCGCCCCGGTACTCGGCGGGCGAGCGGACGTCCACCAGCACGACGTCCGAACCGGGCTTGGCGAACACCTCCGCCTTGGTCAGCACCTCGTCGCGCAGCGCCCGCAGCTCGGGGCGCTCCGGGCCGGCCAGCCGGTAGCCGGTGTGCTGGTAGTCCATGACCTCCTGGGTGCGCTCGCGCCCCTCCAGCTCCCACTTCTTGCGCCCGCCGTCCAGCAGCCGCACCGGTCCGAAGCCGCGCAGGCGCAGCAGCCAGTAGGCGTACGCGGCGAACCAGTTGTTGTTGCCGCCGTACAGCACCACGGTGGTGTCGTCCTCCACGCCGGCCGCGCGCAGCAGCGCCTGCACGCCCTCGCGGTCGGCGTAGTCGCGGCCGACCCGGCTGTGCAGGTCGGTGGTCCAGTTCCAGCCGACCGCACCGGGGATGTGGTCCCGGTCGTACGCGGTGGTGTCCTCGTCCACCTCGACGACGCGGATCGTCCCGTCGTCCAGGTGGTGCGCCAGCCACTCGGTGCCGACCAGCGCCTCGGGGTGTGCGTAGCCGTTGCCGGTCATCGCCGCCCTCCTTCACTCTGCGCCCACGGCACGGCCGGGCGCCGGCGTGCTCCGCCACGCGACCGGGCCGGACACTTCGAACCTACGTCCGACCGTCCGCCCCGGCCACCCGCCCCCGAAACGCCCTGAACGCCGCCGCACCGCCCACGCCTACCGCGCGGTCACCGGCCAGGGCACCTCCGAGCGCTTCTCGTACCCGAAACCGGCCGCCTCCCAGCGCGCGCCCTCCTCGGCGAGCCGCTGCCGGAACCGCTCCCAGTCGTGGGCGGTCTTCGGGGACCAGCCCAGCTCGGCGATGGCGGGCAGCCGCGGCAGCAGCATCAGGTCCAGATCGGCGGGGCTGCTCAGGGTCTCCGTCCACAGCGGGGCCTCGACGCCCACGACGGAACCGGCCGGCAGGGCGGCGTTCAGGGTGTCCGGATCCCAGGAGTAGGCGGACCAGACGTCGACCGTCCCGGCCCAGCGCAGCCCCAGCGGGTACGAGCTGTCGTACTTCATGTCCAGATAGGTCCGGCCCGCCGGGGACATGATCACCTTGGCGCCGCGGCCGGCCGCCTCCCTGACCTCCTGCTCGTGGCCGCCGTTGGCGTCCCAGTACTGCAGCAGCCCGACCCCGCCGGGACCGGCGGCCGCCGCGGTCTGGTTCCAGCCGACCGGGATCTTCCCGGCCGCGACCACCTGGGCGCTCACCCGGCGGACGAACTCCTGGTAGTCGGCGGGCGCCAGCTTCTTCACCTCGTCGCCACCGATGTGCAGATACGGGCCGGGGGTGAGCCGGGCGAGCTCGGCGACCACGTCGCCGGTGAAGGCGAAGACCGCGTCCCCGGTGGGGCAGACCGTGCTGAAGCCGACCTCGATCCCGGTGTACGGCCAGGGCCGCGCGCTGCGGGTGCAGTCCAGCTCGGGGTAGGAGGCGAGCACCGCGTTGCTGTGCCCGGGCAGGTCGATCTCGGGGACGACGGTGAGGAAGCGCTCCTGCGCGTAGCGGACGATCTCCTGGTAGTCGGCCGCGGTGTAGAAGCCGCCGGGCGTGCCGCCGACCTCGCTGCTCGCCCCGATCTCGGTGAGGGCGGGCCGGGCGGGGACGGCGATCCGCCAGCCCTGGTCGTCGGTCAGGTGCAGATGCAGGTGGTTGACCTTGTACAGGGCCAGCCGGTCGATGTACCCCTTGACCTCGTCCGGGGTGAAGAAGTGCCGCGCCACGTCGAGCATGGCGCCCCGGTAGGCGTAGCGCGGGTGGTCGTCGATGTCGACGGAGGCGACCGTCCAGTCCGTCCCGTCGGTCACCCGTGACCGGCTCTCGACCTGCGGGGGCAGCAGTTGGCGGAGCGTCTGGGTACCCCGGTAGAGCCCGGCCGGGGTACGGGCGGCGATCCGGACGGCCGCGGAGTCGGCCGTCAGCCGGTAGCCCTCGTCGCCGGTCTCCTCCGGCATCGCGGGGTCGAGTTCGAGCCGGATGCCCTCGGCCGCCCCCGCCGGAGCGGCGCCCGCCCCGGCCTCCACCGTCAGCGGGAAGCCGGTCGGCCGGCGCAGCGCCTCGGCCAGTTGCTCGGCGACGGCCCGCACCCGTACGGCCTGCTCCTCGGCGCCGCCGGAACCGCCGGCGGCGCCCACCCGGACGACGGTCCGCTCGGAGATCCTGAAGGCCGGGCCCGAACCGGCCGCGACGGACAGCGGCGCGGGGATGATCCGGTCACCGGTACGCGGGCCGCGCGCCGCGGCGGGCGCCGCCGCGCCCCCGTCCGCGTCACCGTCACGGCCGGCACCGCCGATGGCGCGGTGCACGCCGAAACCGGCGGCCGCCAGCGCCAGGACGGCGGCGATGACCAGCAGTCTGCGGGTCCGGGCGGCGAGCCCGGATGTTCGAATCGGCAAGGCCGCTCCCGGTGTCGTCGTGCACGCGACCTGCCCGCGTTCACGGACGGTTCACCGGAATGGTCTCAACCAATCGCCGCATTGTCGTGAGCTTCGTACGAATTGACGACCCGACGGATCCGGCGATCGCCGGCGCCGCTTACGAGAACCTGACCGAGCGGACCAGCAGCCGGCTCCCCGCCTGCCCGCCCGGCCGCAGAACGTACGAGTCGCCACCCCGGCAGTCGAAGCCGGCGTAGACGGTCGCCGCCGCGTTGGTGCGGTTGCTGGGCGTGTACGCCGCCTCCTCCTCGGTGGCCTCCGGCACCTTGACGCACTCGCCGCTGCGCGGGTCGAACAGCGCGCCGAGCTGCTCGCCCAGGGCGTTCCGGTACTTGTAGCGGAACTCGCCGCCCGCGGCGTCGGCGGAGACGGGGACGGCGAGAACGAGGGCGAGCGCGCTGGCGGCGGCGAGCACGGCGTTGCGGAGACGCATGTGGGGTGGCCCTTTCAGGGCGGTACTCGGCGGTACCTGGGGAATTGATGCGTTATCACCCTAGGGGCCCAAAAACTGCGGAAACGATCCTGCCTATCCACTCTTTCGGGTGGTTTAAGCCCAAAAGCCGCTACTGGGCGTCTCCGTACTCGCACCCCATTCCGACGAGAAACCGCACCTCAGCCCGCCGGTGCGGTGAAGGAGTACCCGGAGTCGATCAGCGCCGGCAGATACGCCTTCAGCGCCGCCACCGTCTGCGAACGGTCCCCGCCACCGTCGTGGTTGAGCACGATCGCGCCCGGCCGGACACCCTTCAGCACCCGGCTGGTGATCACGTCCGCTCCCGGCTCGGCCCAGTCCGTCGGGTCCACGGTCCAGGCCATCGACCGCATCCCCAGTTCCGCACTGACCTTGAGCGTGACCGGCGCCCAGTCCCCGCCGGGGGCGCGGAACCAGGTCGGCGCCTTGCCGGTGATCCGGTGGATCAGGTCGGAGGTGCGCCCCAACTCGTCGCGCACCTTCTCCTCCGACAGGTGCCGCAGGTCGGGGTGGGTCCAGGTGTGGTTGCCGATGTGGTGACCCCGGGCGACGGTCTCCTGTACCAGTCCGGGGTTTTCCGCCGCGTTCTCGCCGATCAGGAAGAACGTGGCCCTGATCCCGTACTGCTGCAGCAGCGCCAGCACGGCCGGCGTGTGGCGCGGGTGCGGGCCGTCGTCGATGGTGAGGGCGACCACCCTCCGCTCCGGGCCCAGTTCGAACACCGGCCGCTGTTCCGCCGCCGTGAGTACCTGCCCGGCGGCCGGGGCGAGGGCGGGTGGGACGAGTCCGGGCGGGGCGAGCTCGGGCGGGGCGAGGGCGGCCGAACCCCCGTCGGGTGGAGCACCGGTGGGCGGCGGGGACGCGCCCGGCGCCCCGCCCACCCCGGCCACCCGCGCGGGAGGAGCGGCCGCCCCGGTAGTCGGCGCGGCGGCCCCGTCGCCGTCCAGCGGGCCACGGCAGCCGGCGACCTCGACCAGCGACATTCCCGCCGCGGCCAGTAACAATCTGCGCGAAATAGTATGACGATCAGACAACATGCTGAATGCTTCCCCCGCGAACCGCCCCACCTCCCACGGGCAACCCCGACGGCCCTCAGCACCACCCCGACGGCCCAAGCGCGTACCGATCCGCAGACCGCGTGACCCCGGGCACATCGGGACCGCTAAGCTGACCTCTCCCAGTGTGATGATCTGTCTTCAGAGGACGTGGCCATGACGACAAGTCAGGACTTCTCCGACCAGCGCGACAATGACCCCGCCGAGCTGAGCCAGTGGGAACGTTTCGGCGTCGACACCAACGCCCCGCACTCCGCACGCGTCTACGACTACTGGCTGGGCGGCAAGACCAACTTCCCGCCGGACCGCGCCATGGGCCAGGCCATCGAGCAGGCGGTTCCGAGCGTCAAGGCGATGGCCAAGGAGAACCGGGCCTTTCAGGGCCGCGCCGTCCGCTACCTGGCCCGGGAGCAGGGCATCCGCCAGTTCCTCGACCTCGGGACGGGCATCCCCACCTCGCCCAACACCCACGAGATCGCCGAGTCGGTCAGCCCCGGCACCCGTGTGGTCTACGTCGACAACGACCCGATCGTGCTGGCCCACGCCCGGGCGCTGATGGTCAGCACCCCGGCCAGCCGCACCACGTACATCCACGCCGACCTGGGCAAGCCCACCGAGCTGTTCGCCGACTCGGCGCTGACCGCGACGCTGGACCTCGACCAGCCGGTCGGGCTGCTGATGATCGCCGTCCTGATGCTGGTCGCCGACGAGGACGACCCGTGGGGCAAGGTCGCCGAGCTGCGCGACGCCCTGCCGTCCGGCAGCTGCCTCGCGCTCACCCACCCCACCCAGGACTTCGACCCGGAGAGCGTGGCCAAGGTCGCCGCCGCGGCCCGCCAGGGCGGCATGACCCTCGTCCCGCGCACCCGCGACGAGGTCGCCCGGTTCTTCGACGGCTGGGAGCTGATCGAGCCCGGCGTCGCCCCCGTCATGGCCTGGCGCCCGGACGGCGAGCCGCCGGCCGACCCGACCGCCGCCTACTACTGGGGCGGGGTCGCCCGGAAGAGGTAGGGCGCGTCCGGCCCGGCCCAGGCACCCCGCCTGCGCCGGGCCCACCCCGGCCCGCCGCCCGCCCGGCCCGCTACTTCAGCAGCCGCGACAGCCGCCGGTCCGCGAGCGGTCTGCCGCCGGTCTGGCAGGTCGGGCAGTACTGCAGTGCGGAGTCGGCGAACGACACCTCGCGCACGGTGTCCCCGCAGACCGGGCAGGGCTGCCCGGCCCGGCCGTGCACCCGCAGGCCGAGTTTCTTCTCCGCCTTCAGTTCCCCCGCCGCCAGCCCGCGCGACCGCTCCACCGCCTCGCGCAGGGTCGACCCGAGCGCCTCGTACAGCCGGGCCGTCTCCTCCGGCGTCAGGCTCGACGCCAGTTTGTACGGCGACATCCGTGCCGCGTGCAGCACCTCGTCCGAGTAGGCGTTGCCCACGCCCGCCAGCACGCTCTGGTCGCGCAGGACGCCCTTGAGCCGGCGCCGCTCGCCGCTCAGCAGGGCCGTGAAGGCCTCCAGGGTGAAGGCCAGGTCCAGCGGGTCCGGGCCGAGCCGGGCGACACCGGGCACCTCGGCCGGGTCCTGCACCACGTACACCGCCAGGCCCTTCCTGGTGCCCGCCTCGGTGAGGTCGAAGCCGTCGCCGGCCGGTCCGGCCAGGCGGACCCGTAGGGCGAGCGGGTTCTTCGGGCCGGGGCGCGGGGGCTCGGCGGGCAGGCTGTCCTTCCAGCGCAGCCAGCCGGCCCGGGCGAGGTGGACCACCAGGTGCAGGCCGCCCGCCTCGATGTCCAGGAACTTGCCGTGCCGGGTCACCGGGCCGACCGTCCGCCCCTCCAGCGCCGTCACCGGCGGGTCGTAGGTCTTGAGGACGCTGATCGCCACCGGCTGCACCCGGGCGACGACGCGCCCGGTCAGTCGCTCGGACAGAAAGGCGCTGAGGGCCTCGACCTCGGGCAGCTCCGGCATGGGCCCAGTCTCGCGCGGCCGCGCCCGCATTGCCCGCCGGCGGCCGACGGGCGCAGGCTGGAGGTGCCCGGAGGGCCGGGCAGAAGGAGGTCCGCCCCGCATGAGCACGCTCGAGGAAGAGATCGACATCGACGCCCCGGTACTGGCCGCCTGGGAGCAGCTGCACCGGGTCCACGACTATCCGCGGTTCGTCGCCGGGGTGCGCAGCGCCTCCCCGCACGGCCGGAACCTGGCCCATCTCGGGGTGGAGATCGACGGCGCCGAACAGGACGTGGAGACCGAGATCACCGACCGGGGCCGGGGCCGGGTGATGTCCTGGCGGACGCTGGCCGGCCTGCCGTTGCGGGGCGCCTTCGCACTGCTCCCGCTCGACCCGGGCCACACCCGGCTGCAGATCCGCGTCGAGTACGACCCGGAGGCGGTGCACGAGGCGTTCGGCGGTCCGCACGGCTTCGCCCAGGCCGGGGCGATCGAACGGGCGGTGCGGACCGACCTGAAGCTGTTCCGCGATCTGGTCGAAGCCCGGGTAGGGGCCGCATAAGCCCAGCTCAGAACGGGCGGTGAGGATCTTCACAGCGGACCTTCGGCCCGGTGGTCCACGTTTCAACCTGTGGCAGACTCGGATGCCATGGACATCAGCCCGGTCTCCAGGACGCTCCGCGCGGCGGTCTTCGCCGCGCTGGTCGTGCTGCTCGCCGGGCTCGGTCAGGTGCTGGTCACCGGCCGTCCGCTGCCGCTGGGCACGCTGGCACCGGCCGGCGTCGCCGTCTTCGCGGTGGCGTTCGCCCTGGCCGGCTCCGAGCGCCGCTACCCGGCGATCGCGGCGGTCTTCCTGCCGCTGCAACTGGGCCTGAGCGCCCTGTTCGGCCTCGCCCAGACCACCTGTCCCTCGCTGCCGCCCGGCACCGCACGCGGCTTCGAGCCGCTGCTCTGCGGCGGCGGCTCGCTCGGCGGCTTCCTGCTGGGCCACGGCGTCCCGGAGTCGGCCGGGGTGCCGCTGCTCCTTCTGCTGCACACCGCGATCGCGCTGACCGGCGCCTTCTGGCTGCGCCGTGCCGACGCCGCGCTGACCGGGCTGGCGCAGGCCGCCCGGACGCTGGGCGACTTCCTGCGGCACTTCCTCCCGGCGGCCGCCCACTGGCGGCTGCTGCTGGCCGCGCCCGTCCCGGCCCGGCCGGTGGCCCGGGTGCCGTTCCCGCGTGCCAGCCGGGTCCGTGTCCCGGTCGAGGACGTGGTGGCCCGCCCGGCCGTCCGGCGTGGTCCGCCGGCGCTCGCCCCGGCCTGCTGAGCACCTCCCTTCCGCGGTCCTCCGCCGGTCTCTCGCCGCGCCCTCGCGCGCCCGCATCCCTCCCGACCGAGAGCACAGGACGACACCCCGCCATGAGCAACACCCCGAAGAAGCCGCAGAACGCCCGCCCGCAGAACGCCGGGGGCGCCAAGGCCGCCGCCCGCCGAGCCGCCACCGAGCGGATGCGCGAGGAGCGCCTGCGCGCCGAGCGGTCCGCGAAGATCCGCCGCCGGACGATCGTCGGCGCCGCCTCCGCCGCGGTGCTCGCCCTGGCCGCGGGCGTGGCCTTCGCCGTCGGCGGCTCCTCCGGCCCCGGCGACGCGGCGGCGAACGGCCCGCTGGTCACCCCCGCCAACGCGAGCGGCGCCGACGGCACCGTGATCACCTACGGCAAGGCCGACGCCCCGCACACCCTGGAGATCTACGAGGACTTCCGCTGCCCGTACTGCGAGCAGTTGGAGACCACCAACGGCAAGACCATCCAGCAGCTCGCCGACGACGGTACGTACAAGATCGAGTACCACCTGGCGACGTTCCTGGACAAGGGCCTGGGCGGCAAGGGCTCGCGCACCGCGCTGGCCGCCGCCGGCGCCGCGCTGAACGAGGGCGTGGACAAGTTCAAGCAGTTCCACGACGTGCTCTACGCCAACCAGCCGGACGAGCGCCAGGACGCCTTCGCCGACGTCAACCACCTGCTCGACCTGGCCGGCCAGGTGCCGGGGCTGAAGACGGACGCCTTCGTGAAGGCCGTCCAGGACGGCACCTACGCACCGTGGGCCAACGAGGTGAACAAGTCGTTCGACAAGAGCGGCGTCACCGGCACCCCGACGGTCAAGCTGGACGGCAGGAAGCTGGAGGTCTTCGGAGGCAACGGGCCGGTCGGCCCCGAGCAGTTCACCGCCATGGTCAAGCAGGTGACCGGATGACGGCCGCCACCCCCGCCACCGCCCCCCGGACGTACGGCGCGGGCCGGCCCTTCGCGTTGCTGCTGCTGATCGGCGGGGCGATCGGGCTGTTCGCCTCCGCCGTCCTCACCCTGGACAAGATCCGGCTCCTCGAGGACCCGTCGTACGTCCCCAACTGCAACATCAACCCGATCATCAACTGCGGCTCGGTCATGCGCAGCGACCAGGCCGAGGCCTTCGGCTTCCCCAACTCGCTGCTCGGCCTGATCGGCTTCGCCGTCGTCATCGCGATCGGCGCCGGTCTGCTGGCCGGGGCGACGTACCGCCGCTGGTTCTGGCTCGGCCTCCAGGCCGGGACGGTCTTCGGCATCGGCTTCGTGACCTGGCTGATGTACCAGGCTCTGTACCGGATCGGCGCGCTCTGCCCGTACTGCATGGTGGTCTGGGCGGCGATGATCCCGCTGTTCTGGTACACCACCCTGCACAACCTGCGGTCCGGTGTCATCCCGGCCCCGCGCGCGCTGCGCCCGGTGGTCCGGGAGGCCGCCCGCTACCACTGGGTGGTGCCGGCGCTCTGGTACGCGGTGATCGCGCTGCTGATCCTCAACCGGTTCTGGTACTACTGGAGCACTCTGCTCTGAGTCCCCCGGCCGCGTCCTCCCGCCCGCCCCGGACCACCGCGGGGCCTGGACGGACGGGAGGACCCCGGTCTCCTGACGGGCGTCAGGCCACGGTGCGCCCGAACTCGTACGCGGCGACCTCGGCGAGCAGGAGGGCGTGGCGCTCGTCGTCCAGGAAGGACGCGCGGAAGGAGTTCGCGGCCAGCAGGCGCAGCGTCTCGGGGTCGAGGTCGAGCGCGGCCTCGACGGCGCGGAAGTTGTCGTCGACGTAGCCGCCGAAGTACGCCGGGTCGTCGGAGTTGACGGTGACCAGCAGGCCGGCCGCGAGCATGGTGCGCAGCGGGTGGTCGGCGAGGGTGTCGATGCAGCGCAGCCGGACGTTGGAGAGCGGGCAGAGGGTGAGCGGGATCTGCTCGCGGACGAGGCGGTCGACCAGGTCGGCGTCCTCCAGGCAGCGCAGACCGTGGTCGATGCGCTCGACGCCGAGGACGTCCAGGGCCTCGGTGATGTAGCCGGCCGGGCCCTCCTCGCCGGCGTGGGCGACGCGGCGCAGCCCGGCCTCGGCGGCACGGCGGTAGACCTCGCGGAACTTGGCCGGCGGGTTGCCGACCTCGGCCGAGTCCAGGCCGATGCCGGAGATCCGGTCGAAGTACGGGCGGGCGGCCTCGAAGGTCTCCAGGGCCGACTCGGCGGACTGGTCGCGCAGGAAGCACATGATCAGCCGGGTGCTGATGCCGTACCGCTCCTCGGCGCGGGCGAGGGCGCGGGTGAGCCCCTGGACCACGGTGCCGAGCGGGACGCCGCGTGCCGTGTGCGCCTGCGGGTCGAAGAAGATCTCGGCGTGCCGGACACCCTGCTCGGCGGCCCTGGCCAGGTAGGCGTCGGCGAGGTCGGCGAAGTCGTCCTCGGTCCGCAGGACGGCCATCAGCGCGTAGTACAGGTCGAGGAAGGACTGCAGGTCGCTGAAGGAGTACGCGCGGCGCAGCTCCTCGGTGTCCGCGTACGGGAGGGTGATGCCGTTGCGGGCGGCGAGGGCGAAGGCGAGCTCGGGCTCCAGGGTGCCTTCGATGTGCAGGTGGAGTTCGGCCTTGGGGAGGGGCATGCGTGATTCGTTTCGGTCGACGGGGAGGGGATCGAAGGAGGGCGCGGCGGGACGTACAGAGGGACAAACAGGCGTAAAGAACCATCCTATGATCCGATCGAGTTATCCCGGGCGCCGGGCGGGGAACGAGTAACGCCAGAGGGGGTTGGTCCTGCGCGGCTCCGCCGAGGAGGTAAACGGACATGCGGCACCCCGACGCTCCGCACCCCAGACCCGCGGGCATCTCCGCGCACGCCCTGGGGAACGACACGCTGCTGCACGAGCTGGAGCAGCTGCACCGCACCCGCCACGAGACCTTCCTGTACGGCTCGGAGGAGGCGCTGAACCGGCACACCCTGCGAACCGGTGAGCTGGAGGCGGAGTTCCTGCACCGGTTCCCCAACCGGCAGGTCACCGCGGCCCGGACCAGGGCCGGGGCCCGGGCCCGGGAGGCGGCGGCCCGGGTGGAGTCGCTGCCGGAGTAGGGGCGGGCGGCGCCGGACCGGCCGCCGCCCGGCGGGACACGCCGGGCGGCGGTGGCGGGCCCGGGGTGGGACGTCGGCGAGGGTGGAGGATCAGACCCCACGGACCGCGACCCTCTGGGAGCCCCCGATGCCCATCGCCAGCGTCAACCCCGCGACCGGCAAGACCCTGGAGACCTTCGAACCGCTCGACGCCGCCGGTGTCGAGCAGCGGCTGGCCCGCGCCGAGGCCGCCTTCGGCGCCCACCGCCTCACCTCCTTCGCCCACCGCGCCGAACTGCTGCGCCGCGCCGCCGACCTGCTGGACGAGGACCAGGAGGCCGTCTCCCGCACGATGACCGAGGAGATGGGCAAACCGCTGACGGCCGCCCGCGCCGAGACCGCCAAGTGCGCCAAGGCGATGCGCTGGTACGCCGAGCACGCCGAGGAACTGCTCGCCGACGAGCACCCGGACCAGGCCGACGTCGCCGACTCCGGCGCCGCCCGCGCCTACGTCCGCTACCGTCCGCTCGGCGTGGTGCTGGCCGTGATGCCCTGGAACTTCCCTCTCTGGCAGGTCGTCCGGTTCGCCGCGCCCGCGCTGATGGCGGGCAATGTCGGCCTGCTCAAGCACGCGTCCAACGTGCCCCGCACCGCGCTGGCCCTGGAGGAGCTGTTCCGCCGGGCCGGCTTCCCCGAGGGCTGCTTCCAGACGCTGCTGATCGGCTCGGACGCCGTCGAAGACGTGATCCGCGACCGCCGGGTGGCCGCGGTCACGCTCACCGGCAGCGAGCCGGCCGGGCGGGCGGTCGCCGCGACGGCCGCGGACGAGGTGAAGAAGGCCGTGCTGGAGCTGGGCGGCAGCGACCCGTTCGTGGTGCTGCCGAGCGCCGACCTGGACGCCGCCGTGCGCACCGCCGTCCGCGCCCGGGCGCAGAACAACGGGCAGTCCTGCATCGCCGCCAAGCGCTTCATCGTGCACACGGACGTCTACGAGCGGTTCACCGCCGCGTTCACCGAGGCGATGCGGGCGCTGACGGTCGGCGACCCGCTGGACGAGGCGACGGACGTCGGCCCGCTGGCCAGCCGCCAGGGCCGCTCCGACCTGGAGGAACTGGTCGAGGACGCCCGCGCGCACGGCGCCCGGGTGGAGTGCGGCGGCCGTCGCCCCGAGGGGTGGGACGGCGGCTGGTTCTACGAGCCGACCGTCCTGACCGGCATCACCCCGGCGATGCGCGTCCACCAGGAGGAGACCTTCGGGCCGGTCGCCACCGTCTACCGGGCGGCGGACCTGGACGAGGCGGTGGCCCTGGCCAACGACACGCCGTTCGGGCTCAGCTCCAACGTCTGGACCGACGACCCGGCCGAGCAGGAGCGCTTCGTCCGGGACATCCAGGCGGGTGGGGTGTTCTTCAACGGCATGACGGCCTCGCACCCGGCGCTGCCGTTCGGCGGCGTCAAGCGCTCGGGGTTCGGGCGGGAGCTGTCCGGGCACGGGATCCGGGAGTTCTGCAACGTCACCACGGTGTGGCTCGCCTGAACCCCGGCACACCCGCCGACCGGCGTCCGGCCGGGTCAGCCCGCCATGCGGTGCCTGCCCCGGCCGGGCGTCAGCCAGCGCGCGACCACGCCGCCCAGCGCGATCAGGGTCAGGCCCCACACGATGCTGAAGATCACCAGCATCGGGAGCCAGCTCACCTGCGCTCCGATCGCGCCGAGCCCGAGCGAGAGCGCGACCATGAACACGACCGCCGTCGGGCCGAGGCCGAGCAGGGCGTGCCAGGCCCGGTGCGCCCGGCTCGGATGCTGCGGGGCTTCGGGGCCGGTGTCGAGTTCCTTGTAGGTCAACAGGTCCATCTGGATCGCCTCCGGACGTCGGGGGGACTGCCGGTGAGCAGCTCACGAGGCCTTGCGGGGAGCTGCGGACTTCCTGGTGGTGGTCTTCTTCGCGGTTGTGCTCTTCACTGACGCGCTCTTCGCGGTCGCGCCCTTCACGGACGCCTCCTTCGCGGTCCGGGTCCCGGCGGCGGGCTTCTTCGCGGGGGCGCGCTTGCGTGGCGCCGCCGCCTCCGACTCCGGCCCCCCGGCTGCCGCCTCCGCGTCGGGCGGCGCCTCGGCTGCCCGCCCCCGGTGCCCGCCCCTGGCCTGCCGGAGGCTGCTGCGCAGCGCCTCCATCAGGTCGATGACGTTGTCCGGCGCCTCGCCCGGCTCCTCCTCGTGCGGCACCTCCACCCCCTGGATCCGGGCCTCGACGACCTGCTGGAGCGCCTGCTGGTAGTCGTCGTGGAGCTGGGAGAGGTCGAAGCCCTCGGAGAGGGTGTCCATCAGCGAGCGCGCCATCCTGAGCTCCTGCGGCCGGACGGCGATGTCCTCCTCGGGGGCGATGCCGGCCGCCGAGCGGACCTCGTCGGGCCAGATGCAGGTCTGGAGCACCAGTGTCCCGTCGTGCACCCGCAGGACGGCCGGCGACTCCCTGGTCCGCAGCGCGATCTTGGTGACCGCGATCCGACCGGACTCGGTGAGCGCGTCGCGCAGCAGGGCGTACGGCTTGGCGGCGGCCTGGTCGGCGACGCCGACGTAGTACGCCTTGGAGAACATCAGCGGGTCGATCTCGGCGGCGTCGACGAAGGCCAGCACGTCGATGATCTTCTTGCTGGGCAGCGGCAGGTCGGCGAGGTCCTCGTCGGTGAGCGTGACGGTCCGCCCGTCGGGCGACTCGTAGCCCTTGGCGATCTCCGCGTACGGGACCTCCTTCTCCTCCCGCTCGCAGTACCGCTTCATCCGCACCCGGCCCCCGTCCCTGGCGTGCACCTGGTGCAGCGGGACGTCGTGCTCCTGGGTGGCGGAGTACAGGTGAACGGGGATGCTGACCAGCCCGAAGCTGATCGTCCCCTTCCAGGTGGTCTGCATGGGGTCGCCCCTTCCCGGAGGTTCCCGCTCATCGGAGCATCCCGCTCCGGAGATTCCCACTCTGCCCGCCTTTACCCCGATCGGCCACAGGATCGCCGCCGGGCCCGTCCGGGCGGAGAATGGGCGGCGGCGCGAGGAGGTGGACGCGGTGCGCGGCGTGGAGCGGCCCGGCTGCCCGCCCCCGCCACCGGAGCGGACGGTCTACCGCGTGACGTACACGGTGGCCGGCCGGGCCGGGGTGCGGCGGGCGGACGTCACCGTGCTGCCCGGGTACTCGCAGGAGCGCGACATCCCGCGGATCCTGGCCGCCCGTCTCACCGGGCGGCCGACGGACGCCCGACGGATCACCCTGCTGGACGTGACCGAGCGGTAGCCCCCGGCGCCGGGGCGGGCCGCCACCCGGACCGGGGAGAGCACCGTGCCGTGTCTTCGGCCGATTCGGACATTCCTCCGCCCAGGGCTTGTCCGACGATTCCCGCCGCGCGCTGATGCGACGCGATTCGTCGGACAAGCCCTAGCATCGGGATTCGATCATTTCGCGCCCCCGCCCGGGTGACTGACCGTCAAATCCCTTTCCCCGGAGAGTCCATGCCGTCGCCCCGACACCACGCCCCCGCACCGCCCGCACCGCCCGCACCTCCGGGCCGGCCAGGCGCCCCGCGGCCCATCGGCGAGCGGTGCGCCCGGCACCTCGCCGCCGGGCGGGGGCACCGGGGATCAGACCTGCAACGAGGCCAGCGTGACGATGGTGATGTCGGACGGCGCGCCGACCCGGACCGGTGGGCCCCAGGCGCCCGCGCCACGGGTCACGTAGAGCTGGGTGTCGCCGTAGCGTTCCAGGCCGGCCACGGTCGGGTTGGCGAGTTCGGCCAGGTAGTTGCCGGGCCAGAGCTGGCCGCCGTGGGTGTGGCCGGAGAGCTGGAGGTCGACGCCGTGCCGGACGGCGTCGTGGATGGTCACCGGCTGGTGCGAGAGCAGGACGGAGGTACGGGCCCGGTCGCGGTCGCCGAGCGCCTTGCCGAAGTCCGGGCCGTCCCCCTGGTCCCGCCCGGCGATGTCGTTGACCCCGGCCAGGTCGAAGCCGGCCAGCTCGACCCGCGCGTTCTGCAGCGGGTGGACGCCCAGTTCGCGGATGAAGTCGACCCAGGGCCCGGCGCCGGAGAAGTACTCGTGGTTGCCGGTGACGAAGTAGGCGCCGTCGCGCGCCCTCAACCGGGCCAACGGTTCGGCTTCGCGGCCGAGTTCGGCCACCGAGCCGTCCACCAGATCCCCCACGACGGCGATCAGGTCCGGCTGCGCGCCGTTGATGGTGTCGACGATCCGCCGGGTGTGCGCGCGGCCCAGGATCGGACCGAGGTGGATGTCGCTGACGACGGCGATCCGGTAGCCGTGGGCCCGCGCGGGCAGCTTCGCGAGCGGCACGGTGACCTGCTTCAGCCGCGGCCCGCGCAGCACGCCGTACGTACCGTTGCCGACGACGGCCGCGGCCGCGCCCGCGGCGCCGATCGCGACCGTGCGGGCGACGAACAGCCGGCGCTCCGGCGAGGGGGCCATGACCGACGATTCATCAGTTTCCTTTTCTTCCAGGGTGGTTGGCTCCACAGTGCGCCGGCGCGGCAGCCGGAGCAGCAGCGGCCGGACGGCCTCGCCCACGGCGAGCGCCAGCAGCAGGTAGAGCAGCACCGCGAGCCAGAGGTAGCCGGGCCAGGCCAGCCACCGCTCGACGGCCAGCGGCAGCGCGCGCCCGCCGACCAGGGCGCCGACCGCGAGCAGGGGCAGCAGGACGGCGAGCACCGTACCGGCCCTGCGCCACCAGCCGCCCGGCGTGGAGACGTCGCGCACCAGGCGCCGCCAGAGATACCAGTGTGCCAGGGTCAGCAGGGCGAGGACGGCGAGGAGGCCGAGCACCAAGAAGGCGATCATCACGCCGCCAGTATGTACGGCCCGTTGACGAATCCCCGCGCCGGGCTCCAGCACCTCCCGAGCGCCTTTCGCTGCGTCAGATCTGAGCTTTTCCGGACCCCATTTCACCCACTCTGACCTGCCCCTTTATGTCCGGTGAGCGAACATTTACCAGAACGTTGTTCCGATATGCGGAAGGAGAAAGTAGGTTGCACCGCAATGCGCGGATCCGTCCCCCCACCCTCCGGCGCACGTGCCGAGGGGCAGGCCGCGCTGGAAAGGCACAGGCACCCTTGATGAGTGCGGAAACCACCACCCCCGCCGTCTCGCCCCCCGCCGGCGGCTCCACCCCACCCCCGGCCGACGGTCACCTGAAGGCGGGACTCAAGAACCGCCACCTGTCGATGATCGCGATCGGCGGTGTGATCGGCGCCGGCCTGTTCGTCGGCTCCGGCGCGGGCATCGCGACCACCGGCCCCGGCATCCTGCTCTCGTACACCCTCGCCGGCGTGCTGGTCGTCCTGGTGATGCGGATGCTCGGCGAGATGGCGGCGGCCGATCCGCAGAGCGGCTCGTTCTCGGCGTACGCGGACCGGGCGCTCGGCCGGTGGGCCGGGTTCAGCATCGGCTGGCTGTACTGGTTCTTCTGGGTCGTGGTGCTCGCCGTGGAGGCCACCGCCGGCGCGAAGATCCTCAACAACTGGATGCCGGGCGTGCCGCAGTGGGCGTTCGCACTGATCGTGATGGCGGTACTGACCGCGACCAACCTGTTCTCGGTCGCCTCCTACGGCGAGTTCGAGTTCTGGTTCGCCGGGATCAAGGTGGTGGCGATCGCCGCCTTCCTGGTGGTCGGCACGCTGGCCGCGTTCGGGCTGCTGCCCGGCACCCACGCGGTCGGGATGACGAACCTGACCGGCCACGGCGGCTTCCTGCCGCACGGCGTGGGGGCGGTGTTCACCGGCATGCTCACGGTCGTCTTCGCCTTCATGGGCAGCGAGATCGTCACCCTGGCGGCCGGCGAGTCGGAGGACCCGCAGAGGGCGGTCCGCAAGGCGACCAACAGCGTGATCTGGCGGATCGGGATCTTCTACCTGGGCTCGATCCTGCTGGTGGTGACCCTGCTGCCGTGGGACGCCGCCTCGGTCAAGGGCAGCCCGTACGTGGCCGTGCTGGAGCACATAGGGATCCCGGGCGCCGCCCAGGTGATGGACGTGATCGTGCTGACCGCCGTGCTGTCCTGCCTCAACTCCGGGATGTACACCGCCTCCCGGATGGCCTTCTCGCTCGGCCGGCGCGGGGACGCCCCCAGGGCGTTCGCCTCGGTGACCAAGCGCGGGGTGCCGCGGGTCGCGATCCTCTCCTCGGTGGTCTTCGGCTTCGTCGCCGTCTTCTTCAACTACACCTCCCCCAACACCGTCTTCGCCTTCCTGCTGAACTCCTCCGGTGCGGTGGCGCTCTTCGTCTGGCTGGTGATCTGCTTCTCGCAGCTGCGGATGCGGCGGATCATCGAGCGCGAGACCCCCGAGCGCCTGACCGTGCGGATGTGGCTGTACCCGTACCTGACCTGGACCGCCATCGGCATGATCGGGTTCGTGGTGGCGTACATGTTCACGGACGCCGACGGGCGGAAACAGATGTACTTGTCGCTGGTCGCCGCAGCGATCGTGCTGGTGGCGTCGGCCGTGGTGGGCCGCCGGCGGCGGACGGCGGTGGCGGCGGCTGCCTGAGCCACCGCACCGCCCAGGGAACGCCGGGCCCGGAAGCCGATGCGGAGGCTTCCGGGCCCGGCGGCGTTCCGGTACCCGCTCGTGACGGAACGGACATGACCCGCGGACCGGGAGCCCCTACGCTTTCGTGCTGTGCGAGATCTTGCGGCGGGGATGGGATACCTGGTCAAGGGCCAGAGGTGGGTGGGGCGGCACGGCCGCTGGTGGGCGTTCGGGATGCTGCCCGCGCTACTCACCCTGGCCGGGTACGCGGTGGCGCTGGTGTTCCTCGGGGGCTGGTCGGACGACCTCGCCGAGTGGGCCACCCCGTTCGCGGACGGCTGGGGCTCGCCGTGGCAGGGCCTGCTGCGCACCGCGCTCGCCGCGGTCGTCTTCGGCGGCGGGCTGCTGATCTCGCTGATCACCTTCACCGCGGTCACCCTGCTGGTCGGGCAGCCGTTCTACGAGTCGCTCTGCGCGAAGGTCGACGAGAGCGAGGGCGGCGCGCCCACCCCGCCGGACGTCCCGCTCTGGCGCGAGCTGTGGACCGCGGCGCGGGACAGCCTGTTCGTGCTGGTCCGGGTGGCCGGGTTCGGCATCCCGCTGTTCGTCTGCGGGTTCATCCCGGTGGTGGGGCAGACGGTGGTACCGGCGGCCGGGTTCCTGGTGTCCGGCTTCTTCCTCGCGGTCGAGCTGACGGCGGTGGGCCTCCAGCGGCGCGGGGTGCCGCAGCGCGAACGGATCCGGCTGCTGCGCGCCCGGCTCGGGCTCTCGCTCGGCTTCGGGGTGCCGCTGATCCTGGCGTTCCTGATCCCGCTGGTGACGGTCCTCGCCATGCCCGGCGCGGTGGCCGGTGCCACGCTGCTGGCCCGCGACCTGGTGCCGGTCGAGGAGGGCGCCGAGGATGCGGAGGCGGGCACGGAGGCGGCCGCCGACGGACCGGAGGCCGTCGGCGGGGCGGCCGTGCCGGATGTGCCCCCCTACGACCGGTCCGGGCCGCCCGTCCCGGGCAACCCGTACGCGAGCGCTCCTCCGCGGGCGGTCGCCGGGCCCGACCCGCACCCGACCCCCTGAGCCGGTGACCCGCCGGTCACCCTGCGCCACTCCCCGCCGCCCGGGCCGCCCCGGCGTGTGAGGCCGCCCACACGGGTTTTGCCACCTACTGCCGCCGATAGTGGTCACCTCCGGGCCGGACCGGCTCCGGCGGACGGAAGCGCGCCGCCCACCCGGGGCTCCGGGGCGCGGGCACTCCCCGCCGCCCCGGAAGAACCCAGGCCACCGGCCCGCTCCACCCCGTCGTTCGACGACGAGGCGCCCCGGGCCCATCGATTGCCCCAATCGGACAAAACCTTTCAAAGCGCCCGGCCTCGGCCGGGCGCTTCGTCGTCCGCACCCGCCGTGTCCACTACCGGCCGTAGTACCGAGCGCCTTTGCCGCCCGTCCCGGGCTCTGCCAAGAATGGCCCGTCGCCAGGCAGCGCGGACCGCACCACCCACCGCGTACCCCGCCCGCCCCGCAGTTCCTCCGCCGGGGCGCCACGGCCGTCCCGGACGGCACCGCGGGCCCGCTCCCCCGAGCACGCTCGCGCGATGTCCGGCCCCCGCGTGCCACCGGCACGGCCCCCGACGGAAAAGGATCGCCCGCTCCATGCAGCTCAGCCATGCCCGCCGAAACTCCCTGATCACCGGTGTCACCACCCTCGTGGTGGCCGGCGCGGCCACCGCCGCCCTCGCCATCCCGCAGAGCGGCGGCAACGGCGCCGAGGCCGCCGCCCCGGTGGCCGGTGTCTCCGTGGACGGCCGACCGGTCGGGGACCAGGCCCAGGCGGACGCGACGGCTGCCGCCGCCGCCCAGGCGGAGGCCGAGGCACAGGCGCAGGCAGAGGCGCAGGCCGCCGCCCAGGCTCAGGCCGAGGCCGACGCGAAGGCCAAGGCGGACGCCGAGGCCGCCGCCTCCCGCTCCCAGGCGCGCTCCGACCTCAACAGCAAGCCCACGTACTCCGGCAGCCCCCGCGAGATCGCCGCCCAGATGGTCCCGGCCGGCCAGTTCCAGTGCTTCAGCAACATCGTCTCCCACGAGAGCAGCTGGAACCCCAGCGCCACCAACGCCTCCTCCGGCGCCTACGGCCTGGTCCAGGCCCTCCCCGCCTCCAAGATGGCCTCCGCCGGCTCCGACTGGCGCACCAACCCCGCCACCCAGATCAAGTGGGGCCTGGACTACATGAACTCCCGTTACGGCAGCCCCTGCGGCGCCTGGTCCTTCTGGCAGTCCCACCACTGGTACTGATCGGCGGCGGCTCACCGGCGTGGACACATCCGGCATACCGGGTGAAGATATGGCGGACGTACGTACGTTTTGACGGGTATTGATCAGAATTGAGCGCCTGCGGGGCTTTGCCACCTCCCGCAGGCGCTCCTACGCTCCGGCGTCATGCCCTCACCCCTGATCAGCGTCGTGCTCCCCGCCTATGACCAGCGGAAACAGCTGGCGGACTGCCTGGACTCACTCGTCGGCCAGTCCTTCCGCGACTTCGAGGTCGTCGTGGTCGCGGACCGCTCCCCCGACTGCCCGGCCGGTCTCGTGGACGCCTTCGCGGCGCGCCACCCCCGGATCTCCGTCCTCCGCCTCGACGCGGCCGTCGGCGTCGGTGTCAGCCGCAACGCGGGGGCCGCCCGGGCGGTGGGCGAGTACCTGCTGTTCCTGGACGCCGACCACCTGCTGCCCCGGGACGGCCTCCGGACGCTGGCCGACCGGCTCGACCGGACCGGGCCGGTGGACGTCCTGCTCTTCGGGCACACCCGCCACCACGCCGGGCGCGACTGGCCCGGTGGCGCGGAGACACTGCTGGCCGAGGCCGGGCCGGAGGTGGCCGGGCCGCTCGACCGGCCCGCGCTGTTCGGCGCGCCCGCCCTGGTCTGGGACCGGCTGCTGCGCCGCGACCTCTGGCACGACCACGGCCTCGCCTTCCCCGACGGCCGGTACGAGGAGATCCCGGTCGCCCACCGGGCGATGCTGGCCGCCGGGCGGATCGCCGTCCTGCCGCGCGCCTGCGTCCAGTTGCGGCGCCGGGAGACCGTCCACCCCGTGGGCTCGCCCGGCAGCAGCCGCTTCGACATCTTCGAGCAGTACGAGCGGAGCTTCGCCCTGCTGGACGAGCGGCCCGGGCTGGACGCCGTCCGCGACGCCCTCTTCACCCGGATGATCCGGCACTACCTGTTCGTCTTCGACCTCGCCGGGTGCGTGGCCCGCGCCGAGCGCCCCCAGTTCTTCCACCGCGCCGCCGAACACCACCGCCGGTTCCAGCCCCCGGGCCACCGGCGGCCGGCCGGTCGCGAGGGCGTCAAGTTCTCGTTGCTGGCGGGCGGCGCCTACCCGGCCTTCGAGATGGCCAAGCTCTCGCACATCGCGCGCGGGACGCTCACCGGCTCGGCCCGCCGGAAGGCCTCGGCCTGACGGCCCGGTGAACGACCCGGTCCGACGGCGCCCGGGTCGAAGGCGGGTGCGGGTGCCAAGGCCGGGTGCGGGTACGCGCCACTCCGTCGGCCGCACGCCGGGGTGGCCCGTACCCGTCCCGGCGTCCGGCTGCGATGATCGGCGGGACCTCTGCCGCCCCGCCCGCCAAACCGTACCGGGAGGACCGTATGAGCCGCCCCTCCGCCACCCCCGGCACCGATCTGGCCCGCGAGCTGGCCGCCACACTGCGCGGCGAGGTCCGGTTCGGCGCGGCCGAGCGGGCCGTCTACAGCCAGGACGCGTCCAACTACCGCCACCTGCCACTCGGCGTGGTCAAACCGGCCGACCTGGACGACGTGCGCACGGCGCTCGCGCTCTGCGGGCAGTACGGCGTTCCGGTGGTGGCGCGCGGGGCCGGCACCAGCGTCGGCGGGCAGGCGATCGGCCCGGGAGCCGTCGTGCTGGACTTCCGCCGCCACCTCGGCGCCGTCCTCGACGTGGACCCGGAGCGCCGCACCGCCCGGGTCGAGCCCGGCGCCGTCCTGGACGACCTGCAACGGGCCGCCCGCCGCCACGGTCTGCGGTTCGGGCCGGACCCGTCCACGCACAGCCGGTGCACGCTCGGCGGCATGATCGGCAACGACTCCTGCGGTGCGCACTCGGTGGTCTGGGGCCGCACCAGCGACAACGTCGAGTCGCTGGACCTGCTGCTCGCCGACGGCACCGAACTGACCGTCGGCGGCGCGCTCGGCCCCGCCGAACGCGCCGCGCTGCGGGCGCTCCCCGGCCGGGTCGGCGAACTCCACCGGGACCTCCAGGACTTCACCGACCGCAACCTGGCCACCATCCGCCAGGGCATGCCGAGCCTGCCGCGCCGCACCTCCGGCTACCCGCTGGACGCGCTGCTGCCCGAGCACGGCCACCACCTCGCCCGCGCGCTCACCGGCACCGAGGGCACCTGCGCGCTGCTGCTCGGCGCCACCGTCCGCCTGGTCGAGGAGCCGGCCGCCCGCGCCCTGGTGGTGGCCGGCTACCCCGACGAGGGCGCGGCCGCCGACGCCGTCCCCGCCCTGCTGCCGCTGCGCCCGCTGACCGTCGAGGGCATGGCCGCCGACCTGATCGCCGCCCTGCTCGCGGCCGGCCCCCGACCGCCCGCGCTGGACCGGCTGCCCGAGGGCGCGTGCTGGCTCTTCCTGGAGACCGGCGGCACGACGCCGGCCGAGGCGCTCGACGCCGCGCGCCTCCTCGCCGACACCGTACGGCGGGAGCGCCCGGCCACCGCCACCGTGGTGACCGATCCCGGCGAGCAGCGGCAGCTCTGGGGGGTGCGCGAGGCCGCCGCCGGGATCGTCACCCGACTGCCGGGCGGCGCGGCCGGAGGGGGGATCGAGGCCTGGCCCGGGTGGGAGGACTCCGCGGTGCCGCCGGAGCGGCTCGGCGACTATCTGCGCGACCTGCGGGCGCTGCTTCGCCGCCACAGTCTGCGCGGCGTTCCGTACGGGCACTTCGGCGAGGGCTGCGTCCACCTGCGGATCGACTTTCCGTTGACCGAGCCCCAAGGGGTGCTGGTCTTCCGGGAGTTCATGGAGCAGGCGGCCGATCTCGTGGTCTCGTACGGCGGTTCGCTCTCCGGTGAGCACGGCGACGGCCAGGCCCGCGCCGAGTTGCTGAGCCGGATGTACCCGTCCGAAATCATCGGCCTGTTCGGGGAGTTCAAGCGGATCTGGGATCCGGGCAACGTCCTCAACCCGGGTGCGCTGGTGGACCCGCGCCCGCTGGACGCCGATCTGCGCTTCGCCGGGCCGGTCCGCCCGCTGCCGCTCGCGCTCCCGTACCCGGGTGACGACGGCAGCCTGCTGAAGGCCGTGCACCGGTGCGTCGGGGTCGGCAAGTGCGTCGACACCAGCACCGGGGTGATGTGCCCCAGCTACATGGCGACCAGCGAGGAACGCCACTCCACCCGGGGCCGGGCCCGGCTGCTCGCCGAGATGCTGCGCGGCGAGTCGATCCCGGACGGCTGGCGCTCGCCGGAGGTCCGGGAGGCCCTGGACCTCTGCCTCGGCTGCAAGGGGTGCGCGAGCGACTGCCCCGTCCACGTCGACATGGCCACCTACCGGACCGAGTTCCTGTACCAGCACTACCGGCACCGGCCGCGGCCGGCCGCGCACCTCTCGATGGGCTGGCTGCCGCTCTGGCTGCGGGCCGCCGCCCTCGCCCCCGGCGCGGCCAACCTGATCGCCCGCTCCCCCGTCGCGGGGCCGCTGAAGCGGCTCGGCGGGATCGACCCGCGGCGGGTGGTCCCGGTCTTCCCGCCGGAGACCTTCACCCGCTGGTACCGGCGCCACCGCGCCGCGCACCCCGCCCCGGTGGGCGCGCGGCCCGTCCTGCTCTGGCCGGACACCTTCTCCGAGCATCTCCAGCCCGGCGTGCTGCGCTCCGCCGTCGAGGTACTGGAGCATCTGGGCTTCGACGTCCGGCTGCCGTCCGGGCCGGTCTGCTGCGGCCTGACCTGGTACTCCACCGGCCAACTCGGCACCGCCCGGCGGGTGATGCGCCGCAGCCTGCGCGCGCTGGCCGGCACCGGGCTGCCGGCCGACACCCCCGTGGTCGGCATGGACCCGAGCTGCACCGCCACCCTGCGCGAGGACCTGCCCCGCCTGCTCGGCCCCGAAGGCCGCCCGGCGGCCGAACGGACCCGAACCTTCGCCGAGTTCATCGACGCGTACGCGCCGGACGCCCCGCTCCCGCGGCTCCCGCTGGACGCCATCACCCAGACCCACTGCCACCAGCACGCCGTCCTCGGCACCGCCGCCGACCGCCGGGTCGAGGCCCGGATGGGCCTGCACAACCGCGTGCTGGACTCCGGCTGCTGCGGACTGGCCGGCAACTTCGGCTTCGAGCAGGGGCACTTCGAGGTCTCGGTGGCGATCGCCGAGCGGGTCCTGCTGCCCGAGGTCCGGGCCGCGTCCGCCGACACCGTGATCCTGGCCGACGGCTTCAGCTGCCGTACCCAGATCTCCCAACTCGCCCAGGGGCGCCAGTCCCTGCACCTGGCGGAGCTGATGGCGCGGGCGCTGCGGGAGGCGCCCGGGGCCTGAACCCCCGGGCGGGAGCGGCGGCGCCCGGGTGGTTCCCGGGCCCCGGGTCAGCCGCCCTGGGCGCTCGTGGCGCTCTCCGCCGCCGGCTCCTCCTCGGCGCAGACCGCGGACACGAACTCCGCGACCCTGGCCTGCGGCAGCCCGCGCGCGATGTCCGCCTCGCTGATCATCCCGACGAGTTCGTGCTCCGGGTGGTTGATCACCGGCAGCCGCCGCACCCGGTACTGCTCCATCACCCGCAGGACCTGTTCGGTGTCCTCGTCCGCCTCCACGGTCATCGGCCGGCCCTGGGCCAGTTCACCGGCGGTCACCCGCGCCGGATCCCGGCCCTCGGCAACGCACTTCAGCACGATGTCCCGGTCGGTGAGGATGCCCAGCAGCTTCTGCTGCTCGCCGCAGATCGGCAGCGCCCCGACGTGCCGTTCCCGCATGATCCGGGCCGCGTCGGCGAGGGTCTCGTGCTCACCCACGCACTCCGCCCCCTGGTGCATGATGTCGCTGGCTCTGGTCATGATCGGCCTCCTGACGTGCCTGCCACTCCCGTTACTCCATCGTGGTCCGGCCCGGGGGCCTCCGCCACCGGGCGCCGCGCCACCGCCGCCGTCACCCGGCCCGCTCGACCCGCGGCCCGTCCTGCCCACTCTCCCGCCTGCCCGGCTCCGGGTGCGCCACGCCGTCCGGCGCGTCCAGCGGCGACTGTTCCAACAGCTCTTCCAACGGGGGAAGTTCGAGCTGCTCCACCCCGGGCGCCACGGCCTCCGCCGCGCCCGTCCCGACCTCCGCCGACGGCTCCTCGGCCTGCGCCGCCGACCGGTGGTGCGCGTCGGTCGCGCTGTCCAGGAACCGCAGCAGCTCCACCGGGAAGGGCAGCACCAGGGTCGAGTTCTTCTCCGCGGCCACCTCCACCACGGTCTGCAGCAGCCGCAGTTGGAGCGCCGCGGGGGTCGCGCTCATCACCGCCGCCGCCTCCGACAGCCGCGCCGACGCCTGGTACTCGCCGTCCGCGGTGATGATCCGCGCCCGGCGCTCCCGCTCGGCCTCCGCCTGCCGGGACATCGATCGCTTCATCGACTCCGGCAGCGCGACGTCCTTGATCTCCACCCGGTCGATCTCGATGCCCCAGCCCAGCGCCGGGCTGTCGATCATCAACTCCAGCCCCTGGTTGATCGGTTCGCGGTTGGCCAGCAGGTCGTCCAGCTCGCTCTTGCCGATGATCGAGCGCAGTGAGGTCTGCGCGACCTGCGAGATCGCGAAGTTGTAGTCCTGGACGTTGACGATCGCCTTCACCGGGTCTTCCACCCGGAAGTACACCACCGCGTCCACCCGGACGGTGACGTTGTCGCGGGTGATGCCCTCCTGCGCGGGGATCGGCAGCGTCACGATCTGGACGTTCACCCGCCGCAGCCGGTCCGCCACCGGCATCAGCGCCACCAGCCCCGGCTCCCGCAGCTGCGGGCGGACCCGGCCGAACCGGAACACCACACCCCGCTGGAACTGCTGCACGACCCGCAGGCTCAGCCCGGCCCAGACGCCCACCAGCCCGATGGCCCCCAGCACCGCCCCCAGCACCGCATCGAAAATCAGCATCGCGGTCTCCTCGCGCGCACCAGCACGCCCCGGCCGTCACCGACCCGGCCGAGCCGGGGTCCGCCGGAACCACCGGTTCCACGCTACGCCTGCCGGGGCGCCGCCGAAACGGCTCCCCCACGCCCCTGGTACAGGCGGCCCGGTGCGGGACCCTACGGAACCCTAGGATCGTGCCCATGCCCCAGCGCCCGGACGAAGGCCCCGCCACCGACCCCGGCCACCCCCGTCACCCGGCCGAGGCCGCCGCCCGCGCGGACGGGCTGGCCGTGCTCGACCGCGTCGTCACCGGCTGCCGGGCCTGCCCGCGCCTGGTCGCCTGGCGCGAGGAGACCGCCCGCACCAAGCGCCGCGCCTACCAGGACTGGGACTACTGGGCCCGCCCGATCCCCGGCTTCGGCCCGCCCGACGCGCCGCTCGTCCTGGTCGGCCTCGCCCCGGCCGCGCACGGCGCCAACCGCACGGGGCGGATCTTCACCGGCGACCCCTCCGGCGACCTGCTCTACGCCGCGCTGCACCGGCTCGGGCTGGCCAACCGCGCCGAGTCGGTCCGGCACGGGGACGGGCTGCGCCTGCACGGCGTCCGGATCACCGACCCGGTCCGCTGCGCCCCGCCCGACAACAAGCCGACCACCGCCGAACGCGACACCTGCCGCCCCTGGATCACCCGGGAGCTGGAGCTGATGCGGCCCACCGTCCGGACCGTGGTCGCGCTCGGCGGCTTCGCCTGGCAGGCGCTGCTCCCGGCGGTCGCCGCGGCCGGCTGGCTGCTCCCCCGCCCCCGTCCGGTCTTCGGCCACGGCGCCCACGTCACCCTGGCCGCCGCCGACGGCGGCCCGCCGCTGGAGCTGTACGGCTGCTACCACGTCAGCCCGCGCAACACGAACACCGGGCGCCTCACCACCGCCATGCTCCGCGACCTGCTCCGCACCGCCGCCCGCTCCGCGGGCCTCGCCCCGCGCGAGGACTGAGCACCGGCGGGAGACCCGCTACCCGAAGCGGGCCAGGCGCCGTTTCGCCGCCCGGGCCCACACCGGTGCGAGGTCCCGCCGGGCCGCCTCGGCGGCCGCCAGCTGCTGCCCGTAGAGCACCCCGTAGCCGAAGGTCCGGCCGGCGCCGGGGGCGGTGGCGCGTTCGAGCAGGGCGGTCGCCGCGACGACCGCGTCCTGGTGCTCCCCGAGCACCTCCTGGACCGCCTTCATCCGTTCGGCGTACCGCTCCGCCGCCGGGCCGACGGCCGGGGCCGCCGTCTCCCCCGCGTAACGGGCCCGCTTCGCGGCCTTCCGCGCCTCGTGCAGGGCCCGGTCACGCGCGGGCGGGTCAGCGGCGGCCCGGGCCAGCCGCACCCGCTCGGCCGTCCGGCGCTGCTCGCGCGCGGCGACCCTGGCCAGCTCCGGCACGGCGGCCCGCTCGGCGCGCCCGCGCAGCGGAGGGTCGGCGAGCAGCGCGGCCAGGCCCGCCGCCAGGGCCTGCCGCCGGGGGCTGTCCAGCGCCGCGACGACCTCCGGCCGGACCCGCCGGTACTCCTCCCGCCCCCACCGCTCCAGCTCGGCCGCGACCTGCTCGGGTCCGCACTCCGGCGGCAGCTCCCGGGCCCGCGCCACCAGCCGCTCGGCCAGCACCTCCCGGTCCCGGGCCCGCCCGAGGGCGGAGGCCAGCCACCGCAGCTCGGCCACCAACTCGTCGGTGGTGCCCCGGACGAACAGCCGCCGGTACGTCCGCAGCGCGCTGCGCAGCCGCCGGCAGGCGACCCGCATCCGGTGCACCGCGTCCGGTTCGTCCGCCCGCACGGCCGCGTCCAGCCCGGCCAGTACGGCGGCCTGCGCCCCGATCCGGTCGAGCAGCACCCGGCCCGCGGTGGGCTCGGCTTCGGCCATGCGCGCTCACCCCCTCGTCGGGGCTTCCGGTACGTCTTCCAGGCTAGATGATCGATGCCAAGGCCTCGTACGGGTGCCGCACGAGCATCTCCCCGTGCACGGCCATCGGGCCGGCCGTCGGCCTCAGGCCGATCGTGCGCCCGCCGCATGCGGCTTTCCGCGGGAGGGGGCAGGGTGGAGGGATACGGATCCGCCCGAACCGTCGACGCGCCCGGTGACGCGGCCGTCGGCCGAAGGAGGTGCCGTGCGCACCCGGAAGATCCCCCGCCGGAGCCTGGCCCTGGCCGTCGCGGCCCTCGCCGCCCTGCCGGCCGCCGCGCTCACCTCCCCCGCCCAGGCGGCGACCGGTGCCCCGCCGGTCGGCTTCGTGGAGCTGCCCAGCAGCCTGGTGCCGTCCGACCACGGGAAGCGGGTGTTCACCGTCACGTACCGCAACGACGCGTCGACGGACCGGACCGTGGCGCCGCAGATCCTGGTCGAGTCCCCCGAGCGGGGCCCCTACCTCGATCCGTCGGACATCCGGCTCGAAGTGCTGGCACCCGACGGCCACTGGCGCACCATGCCGCTCGCCAGCCAGACCGGCACCCTGTACACCCGGCTCACCCCGGCGAAGGTCGTCCTCCACGGCCACCACACCCTCACCGGGCGGTACCGGCTCACCGTCGTCGGAACGCTCCTCGGAACGGTCGGGCGAGGGACGATCGAACCGAGGGTGGCGCTCTACGCCTGACTCACCCGGAAAAGCCTGACGCGCCCGCTACGGCAGCGGCGCCGGGGTGAAGGTCCCGGCGGGGGCGTCGCGCCAGACCGGACCGGCCAGGGCGCCGCCGAAGACCTGGCCCACCACCCTGCCGCCGATGCGCCGGCCGTCCGGGGGCTTCGGGTCGTCGGTGTCGCCGACGACGGTCGCACCGGCCATCTCGGGGGTGCGGCCGACGACCTCGGACGCCACCAGGGCCGCACCCAGGGCGGCGTGATGGTCCCTGGTTCCCCGGTGCCGGGAGACCGCGCCGGACGCCGCCCGGGACCGGGCCGCCCGATCCGGTGCGTGACCGCCTCCTGTCCCGGCGGACCGCTCAACCCTCCTGCGGCGTCCGCCCGATGACGCGCCGGACCGCAACGCGCCCGGCTACGGCCGGAGTTGGAGCGCCAGGGACATGGTGTAGCCGACCAGGGCGGCGAAGAGGCAGACGGCGGTGGTGTAACGCGGGGTGAAGGGCAGGCCGGCCAGGGAGGGGTAGAGGAGGACGGCGGCACCGGCGGCGATGTCGGCGGCGTAGAGGCCGCCGGGCGGGGCCGCGCCGGTGGAGCGCGCCGCCCAGCCGGTGGCGATCAGGAAGCCGGTGAGGAGGGTGAAGCCGGACAGCAGGCCGGAGCCGATCCCGTAGATGGCGGGGTGGGGTTCGGGTGGGTCCTCGCCCTCGGGGCCGGCGGGGCGCAGCCGGTGGGCGACGGCGAGAGCGGCGACGGCGATCGCCATGGACGCGGCGGCGCTGAGGAGCGGGCCGGGGTTCATCTGCGGCTCCGGGGTGTCGGGTGGAAGTGGCCGAGGGCCGCTGCGAGGACGGCCGGGACCAGGACGACGATGATCAGCACAGCGGTCCAGACCACCGGGTCGAGGGCGGGCGGGGGCGGAGCGCCGCTGGCCGGCGGCAGTGCGCCGACGATCGCGACGGTCACGGCGGGCGCGGGTGCGGCCGACGACGGCGGGGCGGGAGACGGCGGAAGCTCCGCCGGCGAGGGTGAGAACGACGGCACGGCCGACGGTGACGCCCGGTGCGGCGCCGGCTGCTCCCGGCCCGGCTCGGCGCTCTCGGCCGCCGGGGCCGACGGGGCGGCCTGCCACGGCGCCGGCGACGACCACGGGGGCGTGGACGGGACCGGCACAGCGTCCGGCCCAGCGTTCGTCGGAGCGGAAGGAGTGGACGGAACGGGAGGAGAGGGCGAAGCGGGTACCGGCGAGGGCGTGGCCGAAGGCGCCGGACAGTGCTCCCACGGCGGGTGCACCGTCGGCGGATCGGGTGCCACCGGCGGATCGATCACCGGCGGATCGATCACGGGCGGACCGACCGCCGGCGGGGCGGGCGGCAGGGGCGGCAGCGGAGGCGCCGGCGGACGTACCGTCGGCGGGCTCGGGCTGAACGGCGGCCCGGGGTGCGGGTTCCACTGGCCGGGGGCGGCGAGGGTGTGGTCCATCGCCAGATTGTCGAATCGCCCCCGCCGCCGACGGCAGCCCCTGACGGTGCCTCAGCCGTCCTCGCCGTCCCAAACCCACCCAGCCGGTGAACTCCCCGCCTTTCCCCCGCGAACGAACGACCACGGAGGGGCAATCTGTTCGGGCTTGTGACCACGACCGCCGACGCACCCTCGTCCCGGGTGTAAACGTCGTGGCATACTCCGGGGCGTGACGACTTCCACGCACGCGACGAGGGCCCTGCGGGCCGCGGTGTTCACCGCGTTCGCCGTGCCGCTGTCCGCGCTGGGGCAGGTCGTCATCACCGGTCGCCCGCTGCCGCTCACCCTGGTGGTGGCCGCGACCGCGGTCGTCTTCCTGGTCGCGGCCGTGCTGGCCGGCCGGGAGCGCCGGCTGGTGCACATCTCGGCCGTGCTGGTCCCGGTCGAGCTGATGCTCAACACGACCTTCAATCTGGGCCAGGCCGGCTGCGGCCCGGCCCTCGGGGCGGAGCACGCCCCCGCGCGCGGCATGAACCTGCTGGTGTGCGGCGGCGGTTCGGTCGACGGGTCGCTGTTCTCCGGGCAGTTGGGACACACCGGGCCGCTCGCACCCGCCGTCACCCAGCTGCTCGTCCTGCTGGTCCACCTGCTGGTCGCGCTGGCCGCCGCCGTCTGGCTGCGGCTGGGCGACGCCGCCCTGTCGGGCCTGGCCCGCTCGCTGCGCGCGTTGCGCCAGTCGCTCGCGGCCCCGCTGCGCGCCCTGTTCCTGCTGCTGGCCCCGGCTCCGGTCCGGCCGGTGCTGCGGGTGCCGCTGCCGGTCTCGGACCGGCCGCGGCCGCGTCGCGAGGCCGTGGTGCTCAGCCCGGCGCCCCGGCGTGGCCCGCCGTCGGCCTTCGCGCCCGCCTGCTGACGACCCCGCCGCCACGGCGGCCCCGGGAGCACCCGGACACCCCCGCAGGCGGTGTGCCACGCCCGAGCAGACCAGTCCGAGCCCCCTCGTGCCCGCCGGCGCCCCGCGCCGCGCCGAGGCGGCGCCCCCGCGCACACCGCGCGCCCCGTACAGGAGTTGACCCAACCATGGCCCAGTCCAGCAACAGGCAGCCGAACCCGAACAGCAAGCAGGCCAAGCGCGTCAGCGCCCGCGAGCGGATCCAGGAGGCGCAGCGCCAGGAGCAGCAGGCGGCCAAGCGCCGCCGGCTGATCGTCGTCGCCGTCTCGGCCGTCGCCGTGCTCGCCATAGCGGGCGGGGCGGCGGTGGCGATCAGCTCGGCGGGTGACGACAAGTCCTCCGCCGCCGAGCCCGCCGCGCCGACCGCGCTGGTCGTGCCCGCCAACACCACCGGCCCGGACGGCACCCTGGTGGTGTACGGCAAGGCCGACGCCCCGCACACGCTGCAGGTGTTCGAGGACTTCCGCTGCCCGGTCTGCAAGACCTTCGAGGCGACCAACGGCGACACCGTCAAGAAGCTGGCGGACGACGGCACGGTCAAGATCGAGTACCACCTGGCCGCGTTCCTGGACAAGCCGCTCGGCGGCAAGGGCTCGCGCACGGCGCTGGCCGCCGCCGGCGCCGCGCTGAACGAGGGCGTGGACAAGTTCAAGCAGTTCCACGACGTGCTCTACGCCAACCAGCCGGACGAGCGCCAGGACGCCTTCGGCGACGTCAACCATCTGCTGGACCTGGCCGGCCAGGTGCCGGGGCTGAAGACGGACGCCTTCGTCAAGGCGGTCAACGACCGGACGTACGCGCCGTGGGCGACGAAGGTCGCGGACGCGTTCAGCAGCAGCGGGGTGACGGGCACGCCGACGGTCAAGCTGGACGGCAAGCCGATCACGCTGTTCAGCGGCAACCGCGCGGTGACGCCCGAGGAGTTCACGGCCCAGATCAAGCAGGCCACGGGCGCGCAGTGAGCACCACCGGCCCGGCCGATCTCCGGCCGGGCCGGTCCCCTTCACACCTACCGGAGTGCTCTGCCATGACCGCCCCGACCACCGTGAACCCCTCCCCTCCCGTGGCCGCCACCACCCCGCCGAACCGCGCGCCGATCGGCGCGGGCCGGGTGTACTCCCTGTTCCTGCTGATCGGCGGGCTGACCGGGCTGGCCGCCTCGGCCGTCCTGACCTTCGACAAGCTCCGCATCCTCGAGAACCCGTCGTACATACCCAGTTGCAACATCAACCCGGTGATCAGCTGTGGTTCGGTGATGCGCACCGAACAGGCCGAGGTCTTCGGCTTCCCGAACCCGCTGCTCGGCCTGGCCGCGTTCGGCGCGCTGACGGCGATCGGCGCCGGGCTGCTGGCGGGCGCCGCCTACCGCCGCTGGTTCTGGCTGGGTCTGCACGCGGGCACCCTGCTCGGGGTGTTCTTCGTGCACTGGCTGATCGACCAGGCGCTGTACCGGATCGGGGCGCTCTGCCCCTACTGCATGGTGGTCTGGGCCACCGTGATCCCGCTCTTCTGGTACACGACGCTGCACAACCTGCGCACCGGTGTCATCCCGGTCGGCCCCCGGCTGCGGCCGGTGGTCCGCGAGGCCGCCCGCTACCACTGGGCGCTCCCGGTCCTCTGGGCGGCCGTGATCGCCCTGCTGATCCTCAACCGCTTCTGGTACTACTGGAGCACCCTGCTCTGAGCCCCGGCGGCCCCACCGGCCTGTCGTACCGGGGCTGTTCTCGACATGGACCCGGCTTGTTCACGGGGTGTCGAGTACAGCCCTCCTCCGCTGCTAGAGATGACCTGTTCCCGTCAGCGCCCGGCGCTCGCCTCGATCGCGAGCACCGGGCGCTGACGGGCTCCATCCGGCGAGAGGAGGTGACCAGGATGAAGAAGATCGCCATCCGCAAGGCGGGCTCGGTCCGTCTGACCAGCGCTGCGGCGCTCTACGGCGGCGCCCCGTGCGGGCCGACGTGGCCCCCGATCCCGCTCCCCGCGTAGTCGCGAGCGGCTCGGACCGGCGGTGGCCCCGGGGATCCTCCCGGAGCCACCGCCGCGTGCCACGAGCCGTCCTGCGGTCGGTGTCCCGGTCATCCGCTTGGAGGAGCCATGCCAGACAGGCCGGCCACGGCCGAGCCCGGCGAGCAGCAACCGCCGCAGGCCGTACGGCAGCCACCGGAACCGGACCGGCCTCTCACCTTCCACGAGCTCGTCTTCCAGCCGGACGGCGACGAGGTGACGGTCGGACGGCTCGACGAGGGGACCTTCGTGGTCCTTCCCGCGGACGGCGCGGCACTGCTGCGCCGGCTCGTGGACGGGATGCCCCGCGCGCAGGCCGCGCGGTGGTACACCGAGACCTACGGCGAGACGGTCGACCTCGCCGACTTCGTCGCCGATCTCGGCGAACTCGGCTTCCTGCGTCCGCCGGGCGAACCGGCGGCGCCGCGCCCACCGGTGCGCTGGCAGCGGCTCGGCCGGGCGGTGTTCTCCCGCGTCGGCGCGGTGCTGTATCTCCTGCTGCTGGCGGCCTGGTTGACCGCCGTGGTCCGCTCCCCCGACCTGGCCCCCGGCTACCGGCACCTGTTCTTCACCCCGTACATGTCGGTGCTCGTCGCGGTCATGTTCCTCGCCCAGGCGCCACTGATCCTGCTGCACGAGGCCGCGCACGCGCTGGCAGGGCGCCGCCTGGGCCTGCCGTCCACCCTGTCCGTGGGCCGGCGGCTGTACTTCGTGGTCTTCCAGACGGCCCTGGACGGGCTGGTCGCGGTGGAACGCCGCAAACGGGTGCTCCCGATGCTCGCCGGCATGCTCACCGACGTCGCCGTCCTCGCCTCGCTGACCCTGCTGGCCGCCGCCACCCGCACCGCCGACGGCGGCTTCTCCCTGATCGGCGGCGTGGCCCTGGGCCTCGGGTACTCGACCGTGCTGCGGCTGCTGTGGCAGTGCTTCTTCTTCCTGCGAACCGATGTGTACTACCTCGTGGTCACCGTGCTGGGCTGCGTCGACCTGCAGACGACGGCCAAGCAGTTGCTGGCGAACCGGTGGGCGCGGCTGCGGGGCCGCCCCGAGCCGTACGCCCCGGAGAGCTGGCACCCCCGCGACCGCTCGGTGGCCCGCTGGTACTCGGTCCTGATGGCCGTCGGCTACACCGCCGCCCTGGCGACGATGGCGGTCAGCCTGCCCCCGATCGTGGCCAAGGCGTACGGGACGGTGCTCACGCAGCTGTCCGGCGACCCGGCGCACCGCTGGGCCGGGCTCGCCGACAGCGTCCTGTTCCTGCTGATGACCGTCGGTGAACTCACCCTCGCCACCGTGCTGTTCCTGCGGGAGCGGCGCACCCGGCGCACCGCCCGCACCGCGGCCGGCCTGCCGTTCCCGTCCTGACGTCCCCCCTGGAGGGCCCATGTCCATCACCTCCGCCGACCACGCCGCGCCGACGGGTGGCGGGCGGCACGTCCTCGTGGCCGGTCGGCTGCACCGGGACCGTGCCGCCGCCCGGGAGCGGCTCGGCGTCCCGGCGCCCCTGCTGCCGGAGATCTCCGCGCACCGCAGGCTGCGCGGCCCGTACACGGCCGCCGGCACACTGGTCCGGGGGCTGCTGCCGGACGCGCTGGCGCGGCGGCCTGAGCTGGTCACCGCCCACGAGGTCGAACTCCTCACCGTGGCACCGGAGCTGCGCGACCGGCTGCCCGCCACCCGGGAGACCCTCACCTCGCTGGCCGTGCCCCAGGAGCGGACCCGCTTCTACTCGCGCCGGCGCACGCTGCGGATCGCGCACGGGCTGCAGGAGTTCCTGGCCGAGCTGCTCACCGCCGAGGGGTACGGCACCCGTTCCCTGGTCGTCGAGGACCTCGACCACGCCGACCCGACCGATCTGGAGTTCCTCTCCGTCCTCCTGCGGCGCACCGACCCGGCACTGCTGACCGTGCTGGCCGGGGGCACCGCCGCACTGCTCGACCCGCCGCCGGCCGATCCCGCGGTGGAGCCCGGCACCCCGCTCGGCGAGAACCTGCCGCTGGTCCTGGCGCTCCACTGCACGCGGATCGACGCCCCGGCGGCCGCCCCCGCCGTACCGGACGAGACGGACGACGAGACGGACGAGGCGAACAGCCGGGCGGCGGCGGCCCGTTACATCGCCGGGGACGCCACCGACGACGACCCGGCCGCGCTCACCGCCTACCTCCGCCTCCCGGCCGGGGAACGGCAGGCCCTGCACGACCAACGGGCCGAGGCCCTGCTGGCCGCCGGTGAGAGATCGGCGGCACTGGGCGCCGTCCCGTACCACCGCGAACACGGCAGTGACGTCCTCGGCACCGGACTGCCCGCGCTCGCCGAGGCGATGGACGCCTGCATGCTGCTCGGCTTCTACGACGCCACCCTCGACCTGTGCCGCCGGGGCCGCGCGCTCTGCGATCCCGAACGGCACCCGGAGGCCTGGTGGCACTTCACCGGCAAGATGCCGACCTCGCTGTCCGCCCTCGGCCGGGCCGACGAGGCCGAGGCGATCTGCGACGAGGCCCGGGCCCGGTCGCGCAACCCCGCCGTCCACATCCAGTGCGCGTACGCGACCGCCATGCTGTTCACCAGGCACCGCGCGCCCGACCGCCGCGACCACGATCGGGCCCTGGGCTGGATCAACGAGGCCATCGCCCTCGCCTCGCTCCTGCCCGACCGCCGCCAGCGCGCCTTCAACACCGTCTTCCACAACAACGGCCTCGCCCTGATCGAGGCGCACCTCGGCCGCCCCGAGGCGGCCCTCGAACTGGTCACGGCCGGCCTCGCCGAGCTCGACCGCGACCTCGGCCACGACGAGCACAGCCTGCACCGCTCCGTCCTGCGCCACAACCGGGCGACGGTGCTCGGCGGACTGGGCCGGCTGGACGAGGCCCTGGACGACCTCCGCGCGGTGATCGCCGCCGATCCGCACTATCCGGAGTACCACTTCGATCTCGGCAACCTGCTCCGGTCGCGGGGCGACGACGAGGCCGCGCTCGCCGCCTACGAGACGGCGCTGCGCCTCGGCCCGCCGTTCCCCGAGGTCTACTACAACCGGGGGGACGTCAGGAACGCGAACGGCGACACCGAGGGCGCCCTCGCCGACTTCGGCTATGTGCTGGTGCTGGACCCGAGCTTCGTCGACGCCTACGTCAACCGGGCCGGGATCCTGCTCGACCTCGGCGATCCGGACGGCGCCGGGCGGGACGCCGCGGCCGGGCTCGCGCTGGACCCGCAGAACCCGCACCTGCTGGCCGCACTCGGCCGGGTGCACGCGGAACGCGACGAGCACAAGGCGGCGCGGGAGGCCTTCGACCGGGCCCTGGCCGCCGACCCGCACCTGCTGCCCGCCCTGTGCGGCCGGGCCACCGCGGCCTGCCAACTCGACGATCTGGAAAAGGCCCTGACGGATCTTCACCAAGCGGTCGAGCTCGCTCCGCAGGACCCGGCCGTCCGGTACAACCGCGCCTTCGTCCTGCTGAGGGCCGACCGGTGGGACGCCGCACTCGCCGATCTCGACATCGCCGCCGAGCTCCTTCCGGAGGACGATGACGTCCTCGCCGCCCGCGCCGAGTGCCTGGCGCGGCGCACGGCCATGACCGGCTGACCGCCGGTGCCGGGCCGCACCCCCGCGGCCCGGCACCCGGGCAAGACCTAAGGGATCCAGCGGCCGACGACGCTACGGGTGCGGCTCAGCACGGCGACCGCCAGCCGCGCCACGGCGTCGGAGAGCGGCTTCTGGTCCGCCCCGCCCTGACCTGCCCCGCCCTGGCCCGGCCCGGCCGGCCGCGGGTCGGCACCGGCCGTCATCCGCCGCGCACGCCCGGCCATCGCCCGCTGCCGCACCACCAGGAGCGAGCCGGGCGGCAGCCCGAAGGTCTCCTCGTACGAGCCGACCAGCGCCTCGGAGGGTATCCGCCGACCCATTTCGATGTCCGAGAACATACTGTGCGCGCTGTATCCCAGCCGCCGGGCAAGCGCCCGCATCGAGAGGCCGTGCTCCAGCCGCAATCGGCGCAGGACAATTCCTAATTCCCGCTCGGCGAATTCGGAATCCGCCCCGGAGGCCAGCGGCGGGCGGCCCGCCGGCGTCACCGGCGACCTGCCCGGCGGCCATCTGTCACCGCGTCTGGCGCTCTCCGGATTCTGCAATGCCATGCCATCACCACATTCTCGGATAGGTCCGCGCAGCGCACGCTCTCTGCGCAATGCAGTGCGGCGCCCGCCGGGGCCGGGCCAGGCCGCAACTGGCCCCCGAACAGGGACGATGCACCGCGACGGGCAGGGGTGGCACCAACCCCTCCCCCCGGGGCGGCGCCGGGACAAACACCCCCCAGATATCTGGGGGGTGCCGACGCACGGCCATTCCGCTGCCGGTATTTCGCAGCGTAAGCCGGTGTAACAGCCGCATAACACGCATCAGCATGCCGCTCACCGGCGCGTGCGTCAATGGCGAATACCCCGCCCCGCGCCACTGCGAGCCGGCGTGCGGACCGGCGCGGCGGAATATCGGTGAAACTCCCCCAGGAGTTCCCAGGCGTCGCTTTCCATCCCACGCATCCCGCCGGACGCAACCGGACGCGGCGGAGCCCTCGGTGGGGTGTCAGCCGAAGACGGCCCGGCGGAAGGCGTTGCGCAGGTCGGTGAGCGGCTGGAGCTCGCGGTTGTAGTGGACCTTGTTGGTGAGCAGCAGCGCCCAGCGGCCGAGCCGGAGGCTGATCCAGATTCCGGTGCCGGTGAAGCCGTAGTGGACGAAGGTGCCCTCGGCGGGGTCGGTGCCGGGGGCACAGAGCCAGGAGAGGCCGCGGGCGGGGGCGAGACCGCCGGTCTGCTCGCGCAGCGACTCGGCGGCCCAGGGGGCGACCCAGGGCAGCGCGGACGGCGGGTCGAGCAGCGCGGTGAGGAAGCGTTCGAGGTCGCGGGCGGTGGAGAAGGCTCCGGCGTTGCCGCTGACGCCGCCGAGCAGCCGGGCGGACGGGTCGTGGACGATGCCGCGCAGGTGGGCACCGGTCGCCTCGTCGCACTCGGTGGGCGCGGCGCGGGCGGCCTCGTCGGGGGCGAGCGGGCCGAACCGGGTGTCGGCCATGCCGAGCGGGCGCCAGACCTGCCGTTCGGCGAGTTCGCCGAGCGGGGCGCCGCCGAGGTGCTCGACCAGGTGGCCGAGCAGGACGGCGGCGCGGTCGGTGTACTCGACGGCGGTGCCGGGCGGGCGGTGCAGTGGGGCCGCGAGGACGCCGGCCCGAACGGCCGCCCGGTCGCGGCCGTAGAGCGCCTCGAAGTTGGTGCGCAGCGGCATTCCGGCGGTGTGGGTGAGCAGGTGGCGCGCGGTCACCACGCCGGCCGGCCGGCCGGCGGCCGCCGGCCAGTAGTCGCCGAGGGGCCGGTCCAGCGGCAGGCGCCCGGCCTGCCGGAGAACGCCGGCGCAGGGCCAGAGCGCGATGATCTTGGTGAGGCTGGCGAGGTCGTAGAGCGTGTCGTGGTCCGCCTCCAGCCGGGCGTACCGGCCCTCCCCGAGGACGCCCCGACGGCCCCGGCCGCGTGTACCGCCCGCGTCGCCGACGGCCCAGACCGCACCGGCTCCGACCGCCCGCAGGCCGTCCGACACCAGCCGGTCCAGCTCCCCGCCGGGGGCGGCGAGGACGGCGAGCGGGACCGGACCCGGTTCGCCGCCCGGCGGTTCCTCGTTCATGCGCGCCCCCGCCCCGTCGTCCGCCGGCCCGCCGCCGGCCGACCCGCCGGGAGCCTACCCAGCGGGCGTGGACTCAGACGGTGACCGCGCCCGCGAGCCCCTGGCCGGCGAACTCCTTGCCGAGGCAGATGCTCTGCGGGTGCTCCCGGTAGATGCCGAACTTCTGGATCGGCCGGTACCCCTCGGAGCCGTACAGCGCGACCGCCTCGGGCTGCTCGGTGCCGGTCTCCAGCACGAAGCGGGTGCGTCCGGCCTCGACGGCGGTCTGCTCCAGCCGGCGCAGCACCGCCCGGGCGAGGCCCCGGCCCCGGGCGGTGGGGACGACGAACATCCGCTTCAGCTCGGCGTCGCCGCCCCGCAGCCCGTGCGGATCGGCCTGCTTGGCGCGCCAGCCACCGCAGGCGGCCGGCGCGCCGTCCAGGTAGGCGATCAGGAACAGCCCGGCCGGCGGCTCGAAGTCGTCGGGGTGCAGGACCGTGAGGTCGCCCTCGCCGTAGCGGCGGACGTACTCCTCCTGCACCTCCGCCGACAGTCGCTGCGCGTCCGGGTGGCCGTAGCCGGTGATCCGGAACTCGACGGTGCCGGCCCTGCCGCCCCTGTCTTCCTGGCCGCCCCTGTCGTCGCGCTGGACGGCGGCGGTGCCCGTGGTGCTCTCCATGGTTGAAAAGCCTACGACCTGCGGTCAGCGGCCCTCGAACCGGGCGACCAGTTCCTGCTTCCCGAACATCACGGCGGTGTCGACGGCGGACGGGCTGCCGGCCTTCGGGTCGGCGCCGCCGTCCAGCAGCACGGTGAGCACGTCGTCGGCGCCCTTGAAGACGGCCCCGGCCAGCGGCGTCTGGCCCCGGTCGTTGGCCCGGTTCGGGTCGGCCCCGCGCTCCAGCAGCGCGCCGACGGTGGCGGCGTGACCGTGGTACGCGGCGAGCATCAGCAGGGTGTCGCCGCGGTCGTTGGAGAGGTTGGCGGGCGCACCGGCGTCCACATAGGCGGCGAGGGTGGCGGTGTCCCCGGCCCGGGCGGCGTCGAAGAGCTTCCCGGCCAGCTCGATCACCTCGGCGTCCGGGGCGTCGGCGGGCGGCCGGCTGGTGGCGTCGGTCATGACGGACCCTGCTTTCGTGTCGTGGGTGCTGCGGCTGTGGGTGGCGCGTACGCACCGTAGCGGCCCGGTGCACGGATGATCCAGCACGCGTCCGGCGGCCGGACGGCGGTATTCCCCCGCGCGGCACCCGGGCGTGCGGGCCACGCCGCCGTTCGGGCGACTTCCCGGCACCCCCGGAAGCCTCCCGCCCGCCCGCCGGGAATGCCTCGGCGCGCCGGACCGGGGCGACAAGACGCCCCCCGTCCAAGGCGGTTCACCTGCCTCCACCCGGCTCACCGGCCGGTATTGGCCAAGAAGACCACCCATTTGCACCGTTCCATCATCTATTACTTTTTGTCACGATTGTGGCACTTTCCGTCATGCCGTCCCTGTCCCCCTCCCCGAGGAGCAGATCGTGATCCTCTCGATTTCCGGCATCGTCCTGTTCGGCACCATCGCCTTTCTCTTCTTCCGCAGGGACGGACTAAAGGTCTCCCACGCCGTCGTCTGCGCCCTCTTCGGCTTCTATGTCGCCGGCTCCTCGATCGCGCCGAGCATCACCGCGGGCGGCGCGAGCCTGGCCAGCCTGCTCGGCGGCCTCAAGTTCTAGCGCTTGCCTGACAATTCCCGCCGCAACTCCCCGGCCGGGCCCGGGCGCGGATCCCACCGCCCCCGGGCCCCGTCGTTCACCCGGGCCCGGCCGCACCCCGCACCCGGGCCGACCCCCGCACCACTCCCGAACCCGACCGTCCCACCCGCCCGGGGAGCCAAGGAATGCCGCTCAAAGGAATGCCGCCCAACCGCCGTCTCAGCAAGGGCCTCGACCTCGCCCGCACGGCCGGCGACCACGCCTCCGACATGTTCGCGCCGCTCACCGTCATCGGACGCGGGCTGCGCCACCACATCGGCTGGGCCAAGGACCGCTGGCAGGCCACCCCGAAGGATCGGCGCGGGCCGACGCTCTTCCTGACCGCCGCGATGCTGCTCGGCATCTACCTGCTGCCGCACGGCCTGCTGTTCGCCCTGGTGGCACTGATGGCCAGCGCGGCCTGGGCCGGACGGTCCCCGAAGGGACCGCCGGGGCCGCCCGAGCCGAACGCCGCCGACCTCAAGCTCGGCGCCCTGTACGCCGCGCTCACGCCGTACCTGACCGGCCCCGAGGACCTCAACCCGCTCTACCACCACGAGGGCCGCTACCAGGACGTCTTCGGCGCCTGGGAGTTCGACGGCGACGGCCGGCTCTCCCGGCTGGAGCTGGTCTACCCGGCCTACTTCACCGACACCGAGCCCGCCGCCCGGACCCGGATCGAACAGGTCGTCCAGGGCAAGGCCGGCCGCGCCCGGGAGTACCGGTTCGACTGGGACGAGGAGTCCAACCGGCTGCGGATCACCGCGCTGGCGCCGCTGCCGACCGACATCGCGGCCCAGCGGTTCGTCACCGCGCCCGGCGAGATCGTGCTGGGCTTCACCGACGAGGAGGGCAGTGCCCGGACCATCCCGGTCGGCCAGGGCGGGACGATCGTCCAGCAGCCGCCGGTGGTCTGGCGCACCGGGCCGCGCTCGGCCGAGCCGCACCTGCTGGCGCTGGGCGTGACCGGGTACGGCACCTCCAGCCTGATCCGCTCGGTCGCGCTCCAGGCGCTCCCGTTCGGGGACCTGGTGGTGATCGACGGCGCCGGGACCGGCGAGCACGCCTGTCTGGTCAACCGCCCCGGTGTGCACACCGTGGAGACCAGCCTGCACGGCGCGCTGGCCGCACTGGAGTGGGCCGCCGGGGAGACCGAGCGCCGGCTGGCCGCGCTGAACGCCGCCCGGCACGCCGGGGTGGCGCCCCCGGAGGACATCACCCGGCCGCTCTGGCTGCTGCTGGACCACCCGACCGAGCTCAGCGAGCTGGCCCACGCGGAGGGCCGCCCCGACCCGCAGGACCTGCTGGAGCTGCCGCTGCGGCACGGCCGCGCCGCCCGGGTCACCGTGGTGATCGCCGACGACATCGAGGCCCGTGACCGGATCACCCCGACCGTCCGGGCCACCACCCGGGCCCGGGTGACGCTCGGCCCGACCGGCCCCGCGGAGGGGCAGGCCGCACTCGGCACACCGCTGGACATCGTGCCGGCCGCGCACGCCCCCGCCGGGCGCGGCTATGCCCGGATCGGCGCCGGCGCACCGGTCCGCCTCCAGGTGCCGGCCACCGTCGACCCACTGGACGAGGACGCCCCGGCGCAGCTGCGCGAGGCGGTGATCGCCCTGCTGCCGCACCGCGACACCCGGACCGAGGCGGCCGCGCCGGTCGAGGCGCCGCCGCTCCCGGCCGGGCCGCCCCCGGCGGTGCCGGTGGAGCTGGACCCGGAGGCCGGACCGGTCGACCTCGCCAAGGGGCACCCCACCCTGCGCTCCCGCCCGCTCGGCTGAACGGGGCCGTCCGGACGGCCTTCGGCCGGGGCGGCGACGGGCGTCGTATCCCGTCCCGGTACGCTCCTCACGGAAAGCCCGATCGATCACCGCATGTGAAATAGGTGACACCTGGGGTGATATCACCGGCCAGATGTGACAAATCGGGCGCTGGTGGGTACAAACAGGGACGGCACGACAGACGACGCATGTCCCGGGACGGGAATCTTCGTCGGAAGCCGAGCGTTGACCGAACGACGAAGAACAGCGACCACTAGTCCTGTGGGCCATAAGCCCGGGAGGCACGATTCATGAGCGAGCGAGCTCTCCGCGGCACGCGACTCGGGGCCACTAGCTACGAGACCGACCGCGGTATCGATCTGGCTCCCCGCCAGACCGTCGAGTACGCATGTCAGAACGGACACCGATTCGAGGTTCCTTTCTCGGTCGAGGCCGAGATCCCCTCGGCCTGGGAATGCCGTTTCTGCGGCCAGGAGGCAGTACTTCTCGACGGTGATGAGCCGGAGGAGAAGAAGACCAAGCCCACACGCACCCATTGGGACATGCTGATGGAGCGCCGGACGCGCGAGGAGCTGGAGGAGGTGCTGGCCGAGCGGCTGGCCGTACTCCGCTCCGGAGGGATGAACCTCGCGGTACACCCGCGGGACACCCGTAAGAGCGCCTGACCCCGCTCCCGCCCACGGCGGCGGGAGCACGCGAAAAGGGACCCTGGCCACCAGGGTCCCTTTCGCGTTGCCCGAAACCGGCTCCCGCCCGGGGAGCCGGGGCGACGGGACCGGAAGGCGGGGCGGCCCGGCGCGGGCCGCCCCGGCCGGGTCAGCCCTTGATCGGGGGCCGGTAGGTGGTGTCCGGGCCCTGCGGGCCGGCGCCGGGCTCGACCACCTCGCCCTGGATCACCTTGCCGTCCGGCCGGTGGATCCGCAGCTGCTCCTGGAGCCGCACGGCGTCCGCCAGCGGGTCCGCGCCGGTGGCCGCGGTGCTGCGCAGCGCCTTGTCGGCGAAACGGCGCCCGGCGGCCCGCCAGAGCGCACGGGTGGGCGGGAAGACCAGGGTGAGCGCCAGGGCGTCCGAGAGGAGGCCCGGGACGATCAGCAGCAGGCCGGCCAGGACCGTCATGCTCGTCCCGGTCTGGGCCTGCTGCGGCTTCGGGTCACGGCTCTGTTCGAGCGCCGCCGACAGCGCCTTCGCCCCGGCCCGCTTGATCAGCGAGCCACCGATCACGGCGCCGGCTATGAGCAGCAGGAGGACGGTGAGGCCGCCGAGCCGCGAGCCCACCTGGACCAGCAGCCAGATCTCCAGCACCAGCCAGGCGGTGATCAGCAGCGGCAGCACCCGCCGGAGCTTGCCGCGCGGGGCCGGACGGGCGGGGGTAGCTTGCTGGGTCACGGTACGAATCCACTCCAAGCGGTGCTCTGCGCGCCGCACGGGAGGTCCGGGCCGGCTACGGCACCACCTGGTGCAACGATCCTCAGGTGGCGGGTGTTCCGGCGGTGGGGCGCCGGCGGCGGCCGATCAGCACGGCCGCGCCGCAGGCCAGCAGGCCCGCGACGGCCAGCGTCCACTCGGGCGCGGCGCCGACGCGGTCGGCGACCGTGGTGCCGTCGCGCAGCGGGACGACGGCCGACAGCTCGGCGGCGGTCAGTTCCTCGGTGCGCTGGACCACCGAGCCGTCGGGGGCGATCACGGCGCTGATGCCGCTGGTGGCGGCGATCAGGACGGCCCGGCCGTGCTCGACGGCGCGCAGCCGGGACATCGCGAGCTGCTGCTCGGGCTGGCCGGTCTTCGCGTAGGTGGCGTTGTTGGTCTGGACGACCAGGACCCGGGCGCCCTTGTCCACGGTGTCGCGGACGATCTCGTCGTAGGCCACCTCGAAGCAGATCACGTCGCCGATCCGGGCCGGGCCGAGCTGCATGACGCCGTTGTGGTCGCCGGGGTAGAAGTCGCGGGCGACCCGCTGGAGGCGGGTGATCACCTTGGCGAGCTGGTCGCGGAACGGCACGTACTCGCCGAACGGGACCGGGTGCTGCTTGGTGTAGGAGGCGCCGGGACCGGTCTTCGGGTCCCAGACGATGCCCTCGTTCTGGACGTGCCGGCTGTCCGGGCCGTCGACCAGGGTGCCGACCAGGGTGGGCACGCCGATCGCCTTCACGGCCTCGTCGATGCGCTGGTAGGCGAGCGGGTCGCTGAACGGGTCGAGGTCGGAGGAGTTCTCCGGCCAGATCACGATGTCCGGGCGCTCGACCCGGCCGGCCTCGATGTCGGCGGCGAGCTTCTCGGTGGCGGCGGCGTGGTTGTTGAGGACCATCATCGGGCGGCCGAGGAAGTCCATGCCGGGGTTGGGCACGTTGCCCTGGACGAGGGCGACCTTGACCGTGTCGGCGGGCGCGGTGGGCACCGGGACGAGGTAGCCGGCCAGCAGGGCGGCGACCGCGCCGAGGGCGGCCAGCGCGGCGGCCCTCGGGGCCCTGCGGGGCCCGCGCAGGCGCAGCGCGGCCCAGGCCAGCAGGGCGCCGCTGAGGGCGACGGCGAAGGTCACCAGCGGGGCCCCGCCGAGCGCGGCGAGTGGGGTGTAGGGGGTGGCGGTGTTGGCGAAGGCCAGCCGGCCCCAGGGGAAGCCGCCGAGCGGGAGCCGGTCGCGCGCCCACTCCTGGGTGATCCAGAGGCAGCCGGCCCAGAGCGGCCAGCCGGGCAGGCGGGAGGTGACGGCGAGTCCGGAGCCGAGCGCCGCCAGGAAGAGGGCCTCGATGACGGACAGTCCGACGGTGGCGTCCCAGCCGATCACCCGCAGCCAGCTGAGCAGCAGCAGGAAGAACGGCAGGCCGAAGGCGAAGCCCGTCCAGGCGGCCTGGCGGGCGGTGCGGCCCCGGGTGAGCAGGGAGAGCGCGGCGACGCCGACCAGGGAGAGCGGCCAGAGGTCGAACGGCGGGAAGGCCAGGGCGAGCAGCAGCCCGCCCAGCACGGCCAGGCCGGTGCGGGGCAGCCCGGCGCGGACCTTGGCGAGGGCGCGGGCCGCCCGGCCGGGCCGGGGGGCCTGGTCGGGCGACTGGGGCGCGGTCCCGGACCGCTCCTGGGTGACGGGCATGGCCACCGGCGCACCATCTCTCTGGGGGAGCCGCCCCGCGGACCCGGGGGCATGCATGTTCGGACGCTGTCCGAAGAAGGTACCCCGGAAGGACACGGAACCGTGAGGTCAGGGTGGTAGCGACCGGGGCCGCCGCGCGGGTCTGACGACAGACCCTAGGCCCCGGTGGCCAGGTGGACGGTCCGGCCGCGGACGACGGTGCGCAGGCAGGCCGGGAGCGGACGGCCCGGGGTGAGGTCGGGCAGGCCGGGAGTGCCGGAGCGCGGGTCGGTGGACCAGCCGGCCACCCGGGAGTCGGGGGCCTGGACGACCAGGTCGTCGGCGGCCCAGATCGCGTAGCTGGCGACCGCCCCCGGGACGAGGACGCCGTCCTGGTCCCGGCCGAGCGCCCGCCAGCCGCCGCGGGTGTGCGCGGTGAAGGCGGCGCGGACCGAGATCCGGTGCTCGGGGGTGCGGTGGAAGGCGGCCGCGCGGACGGTGCCCCAGGGGTCGAGCGGGGTGACGGGGGCGTCCGAGCCGAAGGCGAGCGGGACGCCGGTCCGCAGCAGGGCGGCGAAGGGGTTGAGCGCGGCGGCGCGCTCGGCGCCGAGCCGCTGGACGTACATGCCGTCGGGGCCGCCCCAGGCGGCGTCGAAGGCGGGCTGGACGGAGGCGGTGAGGCCGAGTTCGGCGAAGGCGGCGATGGAGGTCTCGTCCAGGGCCTCGGCGTGCTCGACGCGGTGGCGCCGCGCCTTGACCCGGTCGGCGCCCACCCGCTCGCCGGCCGCCCGGACGCCATCGACGACGGCGGCGACGGCGGCGTCGCCGATGGCGTGGAAGCCGGCCTGGAGGCCCGCCTCGGTGCAGGCGGCGACGTGGTCGGCGACCTGCTCGGCGCTGAGGTAGGAGGTGCCGGTGTGGTCGGCGTCGGCGTACGGGCTGTGCAGGCAGGCGGTGTGCGAGCCGAGCGCGCCGTCGACGAAGAGGTCGCCGCCGGCGCCGACGGCGCCGAGCCGGCGGGCGGTCTCGACACCGCCCAACTCGCCCCAGTAGCCGAAGACTTCGGGGGTGTCGCCGTCGGCGGCGAGGGCGAGCAGGGCGGCCAGGTCGGTTTCGGAGGAGATCTCCGGGCCGGCGCACTCGTGCAGCGAGCCGATGCCGAGTTCGGCGGCGCGGGCGAGCGTGGCGCGCTGGGCGCGGCGGCGCTGTTCGGGGGTGAGGTGGGCGAGCGCGGTCTGCCGGACGGCGTGGTGGGCGTCCCGGGTGAGCGGGCCCTCGGCGGAGAAGCCGGGCCGCCCGGCCAGGCCGTCGGTGAGCGCGCGCAGCGCGGTGGTGGCGAGCGCGGAGTGCACGTCGGTCCGGGAGAGGTAGACGGCGGCGCCCCCGGCGGCCGCGTCGAGTTCGGCGAGGGTCGGCGGGCGGCCCTCGGGCCAGCCGGTCTCGTCCCAGCCGTGGCCGATGAGCACCCCGCCGGCCTCCGGCCGGTCGGCCGTGAAGGCGGCGACGGCGTCGAGCGCGGCGGCGAGCGAGGGGCTGCCGGTGAGGTCGAGGCCGGTGAGCGCCAGACCGGTGGAGGTGGCGTGCACATGGGCGTCGGCGAAGGCGGGGGTGACCAGTGCGCCGTCCAGCTCGACGATCTCGTCCGCGACGTCGGTGTACGCCTCGGCGGCGCCGTCGCTGCCGACCCAGGCGACGTGCTCGCCCTCGACGAGCATCGCGGTCGCGAAGGGGTCGGCGGGGCTGTAGACGGCGCCGCCGCGCAGCAGGACGGTCCGGGGGGTGCGTTCGGTCATGCGGCTAAGTCTGCACCTTCCCGCCCGCCCGTCCTCGGGCCGGGGGCCCACGGGTTCGTGGTCGGAGCGTTTCGGGGTGCCCGGCCGGGCCGCACCGTCGGAGCCGGCCGGGGCCGTGCGGTCAGAACTTCGGGGGGCGCGCCTCGTAGGGGGTGGAGAGGACGACGGTGGTGCGGGTGGAGACACCGGCCGCGCTGCGGATGCGCGCGAGCAGGTCCTCCAGGTCGCCGGGGGCGCCGACGCGGACCTTGAGGATGTAGTTCTCGTCCCCGGCGACGCTGTGGCAGGCCTCGATCTCGGGCAGGCCGGCGAGGCGTTCCGGTGTGTCGTCGGGGGCGCTGGGATCGAAGGGTTTGACCGAGATGAACGCGGTCAGCGCCAGATCGACGGCGTCGGGGTCGATGATCGCGGTGTAGCCGCGGATCACCCCGCGCTGTTCCAGGCGCCGCACACGCTGGTGCACCGCCGAGGTGGACAGGCCGGTGGCCTTGCCCAGGTCCGTGTAGCTCATCCGGCCGTCCTCAAGGAGCAGCTGGACGATGCGTTGGTCGAGATCCTCCACAAGGCGCAAACCTACCGGGTCGGGGGCGCGCGGGGCGCCGCGATGGGCGCACCCGGTGTCACCGGCGGTGGTGCGGGGTGCCGACCGGGCACATGCCGGACGAATGTGGCCAAGGACACACCTGGTGCATCACAGTGCAACAGGCCGCAGGGTTATGAGTCCGTGTCGCAGGGAAGTGCTGGTTGTGGCCCCGGGCGACCACGCCGGGCCCGATCCGAGGGGGATCACCATGCCTGCAACTGACCAGCGTTCGCTGAGCGCCGACGACGCCCACGATATGACCGGCCGCGAGGATCTCGCGGTCGCCCACGGCCCTGCGCCGGGGGTCGACCCCGGTGAGGGCGAGACCTGGGAGATCTTCCGGGTCCACTGCCCCGAGTGCCGGCGCCCGATCGCCCTGGTGGGCGACGAGGAGCGGCTCCCGCAGCACGCGGTGCTGCCGACCGCCTGGCACCCCTTCTCCCCCGCCCTCTGCCCCGGTTCCGGCACGTCGGCGGACGACCTGGCGGAGGTCGAGCCGACGGCGGACGCCGACGTCGACAGCCTGGAGGCGCTGCTGACGCTGCCCTCCGAACTCGACTGGCGCACCCAGCCGTTCTCGCACGCCGTGGCCCACCGCCCGGTGCGGACGGTGCCGGCCCCGGCCATCCCGGAGCAGCGCGGCCGGCTCGTCCGGCGCTGACCCCGCGGTCCCACCGCGCAGTCGACGGACGGCCACCCCGTGCAGGCGGGGTGACCGTCCGGCCCGGCCCCGGGCCCGCCCTACGCCTCCGGGCGTCGCTCCGCACCCTGGAGTGACGCCCGGAGGCCGTTTCCCGGGGGCTGCCCGGAGGCCGCCCCCGGAGGTCAGTCCTTGGTCAGGTGGCGGCCGATGACCAGGCGCTGGATCTGGTTGGTGCCCTCGACGATCTGCAGCACCTTGGCCTCGCGCATGTAGCGCTCGGCCGGGAAGTCCTGGGTGTAGCCGTAGCCGCCGAGCACCTGGACGGCGTCGGTGGTCACCCGCATCGCGGTGTCGGTGCAGAACAGCTTGGCCATCGCCGCCTCCTTGGAGAACGGCAGCCCGGCATCGCGGCGGCGGGCGGCGGTCAGGTAGAGCGAGCGGCCGGCCTCGATCTGGGTGGCCATGTCGGCGAGCATGAACGACAGGCCCTGGAACTCGGCGATCGGCCGGCCGAACTGCTTGCGGGTGCCCGCGTACTCCACCGCGAGGTCGAGGGCCGCCTGGGCGACCCCGATCGCGCAGGCGGCGATGCCGAGGCGGCCGGAGTCCAGCGCGGCGAGCGCGATCTGGAAGCCCTGGCCCTCGGTGCCGACCAGCCGCTCCCGGTCGACCCGGACCCCGTCGAAGTGCAGCTGCGCGGTCGGCGAGGACCGCATGCCCATCTTGTGCTCCGGCGGGGCGGCCGAGAGGCCGTCCGCCGTGCCGGGCACCAGCAGGCAGCTGATGCCGTGCGGGCCCTGCTCGCCGGTACGGACCATGGCGCTGTAGAAGTCGGCCTGCCCGCCGTGGGTGATCCACGCCTTGGTGCCGCTGACCACGTACTCCTCGCCGTCCAGGTCGGCGCGGGTGCGCAGCGCGGCGGCGTCCGAGCCGGACTGCGGCTCGGAGAGGCAGTAGGCGCCGAGCTGCTCGCCGGAGAGCATGCCGGGCAGCCAGGCGGCGCGCTGCTCCTCGGTGCCGAAGGTGGCGAGGGCGTGGCAGGAGAGGGTGTGCACGCTGACGCCGAGGCCGATGGCCAGCCAGCCGGCCGCCAGCTCCTCCAGGACCTGCAGGTAGACCTCGTAGGGCTGCTCGCCGCCGCCGTACCGCTCCTCGTACGGGAGGGAGAGCAGGCCGGCCGCGCCGAGGGTCCGGAACACCTCGCGCGGGAAGCGGTCGGCGGCCTCGTCCTCCGCCGCGCGCGGCTGGATCTCGCGCTGGACCAGGTCCCGGGTGAGGCTCAGGAGTTCCCGGGCCTCCTCGCTCGGCAGCTGGCGGTCCACGGCTTTCGCAGGGGCGGGGGTCATGGCGGTTGGTCGCCTCCTCGATCGGGCACCGGGCCCAGGCGTGGCGGGCCCGACGCGGGTGTGGCAGGTCGGCCCGACCGGCACCGGGTTACGGTGAACGGCCGTTCACATGCGTGGCGAAGTGAGTATGCCCGATCGGGGCGCTGCCGTCACGACCTGCGGAGAATCACTGTCCGTACTGGAGTGCGAGCCGCCGTAGGGTTGCCGTTGTGGCTGCTTCCGTGACCCCTCACCCCCCGCTGCCGGGCAGGACCGCCCTCGCCGCCGACGACGCCCTGGGCGCGCTCGCCCGGGAGCTGCGCGCGCTTCCGCCGTCCTGCGGGCCGGTGCGGCTGGTCGCGGTGGACGGGCACGCGGGTTCCGGCAAGACGACCTTCGCGGGCCGGCTGGCCGGGGCGCTGGGGGGTGCGCCGGTGGTCCATCTGGACGATCTGGCCACGCACGCCGAGCCGTTCGGCTGGACCGGGCGGCTGCGCGGCCAGGTGCTGGAGCCGCTGGCCGCCGGGCGGGACGCCGCGTACCAGGTGTACGACTGGACGCTGCGCCGGTTCGCCGGGACGGCCGTGGCGCCCGTCGCCCCGGTGGTCCTGGTCGAGGGGGTCGGCGCCGGGCGGCGCGGGGTTCGGCCGTGGCTGGCCCGGGTGATCTGGATGGAGCTGGCCGCCGAGGACGCCCGGCGCCGCGGGGAGGAGCGCGACGGCCCGGCGCTGGCGGAGTTCTGGGCGGGCTGGGCCCGGGCCGAATCCGCGCATTTCGCCGCCGATCCGAGCCGCCCGTACGCCGGGACGAGGGTCGACGGGGTGACCGGCCGGATCGCGCCGGGCACCGTCGGTGAACCTTCAACAACCCCTTGACCTGCGGTATCGCCAGGACTTACGTTCTCCCCAGTTGCCGGACTTCTTGATCGCGCAACACCGGACGCGGTATCCCCGGCTTGTTCCCCCGTGAGCCGGGGATGCCGTTCGGCCCCTCCCCCCACCCGGCCCTCGGCCGCCCCGGGCCGGCCCCCGCGGCCTCCGTGATCGCCCAACGACCGCACCCCCGATCACATTTGACCCGGTGCGACACCCTTCCGGATCAGCGTCGCGCCGGTACGATTCCTGGAGGCGCATATGCGCCCCGGGGCTGTCGACCTCGGGCCGGCTCTCCGCACCCGACCCGCCGGCCGAGCCCCGAGGCACACCGCGGGGGGCGTGAGTGACGACGGTGGACAGTTCCGACGGCAACAACGCGGGCGGCCCGGGCCCGAACCGGCTCGCCGACCGCGCCTGGCTGCGTGCCATGGACGCCTACACGGCGGGCGCGTACGCCCGCGCGGAGGAGGAGTTCCGGGTGGCCGTCCGGCTGGACCCGGGGATGGCCGACGCCTGGCTCGGCCTGCACGCGCTGCGCAGCGACACCTCCGGCGCGCTGCTCGCGATGTACCGGCACCAGAAACGTTTCGGTGAGCAGCGCCGACGCCACCAACGCCCGCTCAGTTCCTGGTACTGGCTGGGCTGGTGGGTGCAGCCGGTGCTGGAGAACACCCGCGACCTCACCCTCGCCCATGCCTCGCACTGGCTGGACGGCCGCCATCTCGCCGAGCTGGAGCGGGCGTTGGAGCAGTGTCCGGCGCCCGCCGAGGATCCGTCGGCACGCTTCCTGTACGCCTGCCGGTCCTATCTGCTCAAGGACTGGGAGCAGTTGATCCGGGACACCGACCGGCTGCTGGACGACCCGCTGCTCGGCATCGAGGCCGGACTGTTCGCGGGCATGGCGCGGGTCCGGCTGGACATGTGCGCGCAGGCGCAGGCACCGCTGGCGGCCTCGCTCGCCCGCTGCCGCTCCGAGCAGCCGCAGCGCAAGGAGTTGCGGTACTGGCTGGCGCGCTCGTACGAGGGGGCCGGGCGCAGCGCTGCGGCGCTGCCGCTCTACCGGGCGGTGCACCGGGCCGATCCGGCGTTCATGGACACCGCGGCCCGGCTGGCGGCGATCTCGGCCGAGGACGGTGTGGTCGACGCGCTGCTGGACGCCGCCGGTGCGGCCGGCCGGGAGACCGGGAGGCCGGGCGAGGCCTTCGACGACGCGGAGTTGGACGGTACGGGGCTGGAGGCCGCAGGAGTGGACGCGGCCGACTTCGGGGCGGACTTCGGGGTCGGGTCGTACCCGGCGGAGTTCGGCGGGCCGGCGCAGGCGCCGGAGGAACCGGAGGCGGAGGCGGCTGCCGGGTCGGCCGTTCCGGTGCCGCCGGACGGAACGGCGGCACCCGTCGGGAGCGGCGGCGCCGGTGAGCCCGGCGGGCCGGGCGACACGGCGGAGGCGGGCGCCGACCAGGGCGCCGGGGCCCCGCCGCTGGCGGCCGGTGAACGCTCCGGCTCGCCGCTCCCGCCAGCCGCCGCCCCGCCGGGGGCCGGTACCGGTCCGGCGGCGGCACCTGGCGGGGCGGCGGCGCCCCGGACGGCGAGCCCCTTCACCGCCGAACGCGGCGGCGACGAGCGGGAGTTGGACGCCGCACTGGCCGAACTCTCCCGGATGGTCGGCCTGGAGCCGGTGAAGCGGCAGGTCCGGGCGCTCTCCGCGCAGTTGCGGATGTCCCGGCTGCGGACCGAACAGGGCCTGCCGGTGCAGCCCCCGAAGCGCCACTTCGTCTTCTCCGGCCCCTCCGGCACCGGCAAGACCACGGTGGCCCGCATCCTCGGGCGGGTCTTCCACGCCCTCGGGCTGCTCTCCGGGGACCATCTGGTCGAGGCCCAACGGGCTGACCTGGTCGGAGAGTTCCTCGGCCAGACCGCGGTCAAGGCGAACGAGCTGATCGACTCCGCACTGGACGGTGTGCTGTTCATCGACGAGGCGTACAGCCTCTCCAACTCCGGCTACAGCAAGGGCGACGCGTACGGCGACGAGGCGCTGCAGGTGCTGCTGAAGCGGGCCGAGGACAACCGCGACCGGCTGGTGGTGATCCTGGCCGGCTACCCGGAGGGCATGAACCGGCTGCTGGCCACCAACCCCGGCCTCAACTCCCGCTTCACCACCCGGGTCGACTTCCCCAGCTACCGCCCCGGCGAGCTGACCGCGATCGGCGCGGCCCTCGCCGACCGGGACGGCGACGGCTGGGACGAGGACGCGGGCGAGGAACTGGCGAGCATCTGCACCCATGTGGTCCGTGAGGGCTGGATCGACGACCTGGGCAACGGCCGGTTCATCCGCACCCTCTACGAGAAGTCCTGCGCCTACCGGGACCTGCGGCTCTCGATGCTGCGCGAGCCGCCGGGCCGGGAGGACCTGGCGACGCTGCGGCTGCCGGACCTGGTCCAGGCGTACGGCGAACTGATCGACGGCCGGGGCTGAGCCTCACGCCCCGGCCGCCACGCCCCGGCCGTCGCGCCCGAGCCTCACAGCCCGGCCGGCCGGGTCAGCCCTGGAGCAGCCGCGCCTCGCGCACCGGGTCGAGACCGACCGCCGGGCGGTCGGCCCGCTGCGGGGCGGTACCGCCGATCGAGCGCAGCCAGGACCAGGTGGACTCGACCGTCTCGGCGACCGGCCGGCAGCGCAGCCCCGCGGCCACCGCACGGCCGACGTCCGCCCCGTGCAGGAAGTCGCACAGTTCGCCCGGCGGCAGCCAGATCGGCAGCTCGGTCCACGGCTCGACGCCGGCCGCCAGGATCCGCTCGGGGTCGGTCCAGCGCAGCTCGGCGTCGGAGCCGGTGGTCCGGACGCAGGCCTCCAGCAGCTCCCCCATCGTGGCGTGCCCGGCCTCGCTGACCAGGTTGTACGGGCCGCCGAGGCCCGCCGCGACGGCGTCCAGCGTCCAGCCGGCGAGGTCGCGCGCGTCGATGTACTGAAGGCGCAGGTCGCGCGGGCCGGGGGCGAGCACCGGGCCGCCGCGCGCGATCCGGTCCAGCCACCAGGGCAGCCGGCCGATGTTCTCGTACGGGCCGAGGATCAGCCCGGCGCGGGCCAGCAGCGCACGCTCGCCGAACTCCGCGAGCACGGCGAGTTCGCCGCCGCGCTTCGCCTCCGCGTACGGCACCTCGCCGTCGGCGTCCGGCGAGGCCGCGACCACCGGGGCGTCCTCGTCCGCCCCGGCGGCGACCGGGGAGTCGTACACCGACCGGCTCGACACGTACGCGTAGTGGCCGACCCGGCCGGACAGCAGCCGCGCGGTGTCGCGCACCGCGACGGGCGCCCAGGACCAGGTGTCCACCACCGCGTCCCACTCCCCCTCGGCCAGCGCGGCCAGCCCGCCCTCGGCGGTCCGGTCACCGTGCAGGCTCGCCACCCCCTCCGGCGCCGCCTGCGACCCCCGGTGGAAGGCCGTCACCTCCCAGCCCCGTGCGAGCGCCTCCGCCGCGACGGCGCGGCCGACGAACTTCGTTCCACCCAGCAGTAGCAGCCTCATGCCGACCACCCTGCCTCCGGGCGGCCGGAATGGGAACAGCCGCACGCTCTGAGCGGAATCGCCCACAGCTGAAAGCCCGTCACCTCTGTGCCGGGACGGCGGGGCGGCGGGCCCGGAAACGGCACCGGACCGGGCACCCCCACGGGGCGCCCGGTCCGGTGGCCGGCCGGTCGGGGCTACGCCGCCGAGCGGTGGTCCGGGTCGTACACCTCGCCGACCAGCTCCTCCACCACGTCCTCCAGCGTGACCATGCCGAGCGTGCGCCCGTCCTGGTCCAGCACGGCGGCCAGGTGGCAGGAGACACGGCGCATCGCACCGAGCGCGTCGTCCAGCGGAAGCGTGCCGCGCAGCACCGTGATCGGGCGCCAGAGGCGGGCCGGGACGGGGGCCGACGGGTCCTCGACGTCGAGGATGTCCTTCAGGTGCAGATAACCCAGGTAGCCGTGGCCGGCCGGGTCGCCGTCGGCGACCGGGAAGCGCGAGAAGCCGGTGCGCAGCGCCAGCTCCTCGATCTGCGCGGCGGTCACCTTGGTGTCCACGGTGACCAGCTGCTCGGGCTTGAGCAGCACGTCCGTGAGCGGGCGGCGGCCCATCTCCAGGGCGTCCTCCAACCGCTCCTGGCGGTCCTCGTCGAGCAGGCCGGCGTCCCGGGAGTCGACCAGCAGGTACATCAGCTGCTCGGTGGTGAAGACGGACTCCACCTCGTCCTTGGCCTCGACCTTGAACAGCTTGAGCACGCCGTTGGCGAAGGCGTTCAGGAAGCTGATCACCGGCGCGAGCCAGCGGGCCAGGCGGTCCAGCGGCGGGCCGAGCCAGAGCGCGGCCTTCTCCGGACCGGCCAGGGCCATGTTCTTGGGCACCATCTCGCCCACCACCATGTGCAGGAAGACCACCACGGCGAGCGCGATCCCGAACGAGAGCGGGTGCATCAGCCCGCTGGGGATGCCGATCGCGTGGAACGGGCCCTCCAGCAGGTGGGCGATGGTGGGCTCGGCGAGCGCGCCGAGACCCAGCGAACAGACGGTGATGCCGAGCTGGGCGGCGGCGAGCATCGCGGAGACGTTGGAGAGCGCGTGCAGCACGGTGCGGGCGCGCTTGTTCCCGGCCTCGGCGAGCGGTTCGATCTGGCTGCGCCGCACCGAGATCACGGCGAACTCGGCGCCGACGAAGAAGGCGTTGCCGAGGAGCAGGAGTACGGCGACGGCCAGTTGGAGCGCGGTCATCGGTTCCCGTCCTCGGTGTCGCCGAAGTGGTGGTGCTCGGCGGTGCGTTCCACCCGCACCCGGCTGGTGCGGTGCCGGTCGACGGCCTCCACGGTGAACCGCCAGCCCGGCAGCTCGGCCTGCTCACCCGGGACGGGCAGCCTGCCGAGCAGGTCGGCGACCAGGCCGGCCAGGGTCTCGTACGGACCGTCGGGGGCGTGCAGGCCGATGGCCTCCAGCTGGTCGGTCCTGGCCCGGCCGTCGGCCGCCCAGACGGGCAGCCCGTCCACGGGCGGCAGCGGGACCAGTTCGGGGGTGTCGGCGGGGTCGTGCTCGTCCTGCACGTCGCCGACGATCTCCTCGACGATGTCCTCGACGGTGACGACGCCGGCGGTGCCGCCGTACTCGTCGACCACGATGGCCATCGGCTGGAGCCGGCGCAGCTGGTCGAGCAGCCGCTCGGCGGGCAGGGTCTCGGGCACCAGCAGCGGCGGCACCGCGAGTTCGGCGACCCGGACCAGTCCGCGCCGGGCCGACGGGACGGCGAGGGCGTCCTTGAGCGTGACGGTGCCGGTGACCTCGTCCAGGCTGTCGGTGTAGACCGGGAAGCGGGAGAGGCCGGTCGCCCGGGTGAGGTTGAGGACGTCGGCGGCGCTGGCGTCGCGCTGGAGGGCGGCGACGTCGACGCGCGGGGTCATCACCGACTCGGCGGTGAGGTTTCCGAGTCCGAGGGTCCGCACGAAGAGCGTGGCCGACTCCTCGTCTATCGCGCCCGCCTTGGCGGAGTGCCGGGCGAGCGAGAGCAGTTCGGCGGGGGTGCGGGCGTGGCCCAGCTCCTCCTGCGGCTCGATGCCGAAGGCGCGGACCGTCCGGTCCGCGGCCCCGTTGAGGAAGCTGATCAGCGGGCGGCAGACGAAGGAGAACGCCATGTGCGGGGCGGCCACCGCACGGGCCACCTGGAGCGGCCGGGAGATCGCCCAGTTCTTCGGGACGAGCTCGCCGATCACCATCTGCACCACCGTGGCCAGCAGCATGCCGATGATGACGGCAGCGCCGCGGGCAGCCGAGTCGGGCAGGCCGACGCCGGTGAACAGCGGCTGGAGCAGGACGGAGAGCGCCGGTTCGGCGAGCATGCCGACCACCAGCGAGGTGACGGTGATGCCGAGCTGGGCGCCGGAGAGCTCGAAGGAGAGGTGCCGCAGCGCCCGGGACACGCGGCCGGCCTTGGCGTCGCCGCTCTCGGCGGCGCGGTCCACCGCCCCGCGCTCGACGGTGACGAAGGCGAACTCGGCGGCCACGAAGAGGCCGTTCGCGAGGATGAGGAGAAGGGCCGCGAACAACAGCAGCCAGGCGGTGATCACAGTGCCGCCTGCCTTCCAACGGTCGGAAGTAGGGCGGCGCAGGTACTACCGGACGGATCGTCCATCGAGGGGAAGTGTCACTCCTCAGGTCGTTTTCGGGTAGGGCAGAACCTTTGCCCTACTTTTACCAGCGTAAACCATACCCGGACGGGCGTAGGGAGCCTGTTCGGACCCGCCGGACCCGCTGTTTCGCAGGTGGGGTCCGGTCGGGTCCTCAGGTCCGGCGGGCCGGGGCGGGTCAGGCCCGGCCGCGGCCCTCGACCAGGTCGCGCAGCGCCCGGGCGTCCGCGATGGCCTGGGCCTTGCCGACACCGGACTGGATGCCGACCGCGGCGAGCGAGGTGCCGTCGGCCAGGTCGAGGGTCGCCCACGGGTCGCCCTGGCGGAAGTTGACCCGGACGATCTCGGCCCAGGCCAGCCGTCGGCTGCGGACGAAGTTGACCACGGTGACGCCGTCGGCGTCGGCGCTGACCCGGGGGCGGGCCAGCATCACACCGACGCCCGCGAACAGCACCCCGCTGAGCACCATCATGATCCGGTCGTTGAGCTGCCAGTTCTCCGGGAGCGCGACGGCGATCGCGACGAACATCACGACCAGCAGGGCGCAGACCGGCAGCAGGACGGCCCGGGTGCGGCGCGGCGCCCAGGTGACGGGAAAGGCGGCGGGGGTGGACACGTGGGTCTCCGAGGGGTTCCGGGGTTCCGGGAGGTGCCGGTCACGGGGGGATGTCGAGGAAAAGGGCGGGGACGCGTTCGGCGTCCCCGCCCTATTCAATCGCGGCTTAACTCCGCGGCCGGGACCGCGGGGGGTCAGAGGCGGCAGGCGTGGATGTTGGTGACCAGGATGGCGCGGGCGCCGATGTTCCACAGGTCGTCCATGATCCGCTGGGCCTCCTTGCGGAGCACCATCGAACGGACGGCCACCCAGCCCTCGGTGTGCAGCGGGGAGACGGTCGGCGACTCCAGGCCGGGGGTCAGCGCGACGGCCGCGCTGACGTGCTCGGCGCGGATGTCGTAGTCCATCAGCACGTAGCGGCGGGCCACCAGCACACCCTGGAGGCGGCGCAGGAACTGCTCCACGCCCGGGTCGGACTCGGCGCCCTTGGGGCGGATCACCACGGCGTCGGAGACCAGGATCGGCTCGCCGAACACCTCCAGGCCGGCGTTGCGCAGGCTGGTGCCGGTCTCCACCACGTCGGCGATCACATCGGCGACGCCGAGCTGCACCGCGGTCTCCACCGCGCCGTCCAGCTTGGTGACGGTGGCCTTCACCCCGTGGTCGGCGAGGTGCTGCTCGACCAGGCCGGTGTAGGAGGTGGCGATCCGCAGGCCCTCCAGGCCCTGCACGTCCTTGACCTCCACGCCCTCCGGGCGGGCGAAGCGGAAGGTGGAGCCGCCGAACCCGAGGGCCAGCACCTCCTCCGCGTTGGAGTGCGAGTCCAGCAGCAGGTCGCGGCCGGTGATGCCGATGTCCAGCCGGCCGGAGCCGACGTACACGGCGATGTCGCGCGGACGCAGGAAGAAGAACTCGACCTGGTTGTCCGGGTCGACGAGGACGAGCTCCTTGGGGTCCTTGCGCTGCCGGTAGCCGGCCTCATGGAGCATCTCCGCCGCGGGACCCGAGAGCGAACCCTTGTTGGGGACGGCGATGCGCAGCATGGAGGTCGGTTCCTTACCTGTTGGTGGGTGGGGTGTGCGGTTCGGGCCGGTTCAGAGGTACTTGTAGACGTCGTCGAGCGTCAGCCCGCGAGCGACCATCATCACCTGAAGGTGGTAGAGGAGCTGGGAGATCTCCTCGGCGGTCTGTTCGTCCGACTGGAACTCGGCGGCCATCCAGACCTCGGCGGCCTCCTCGACGACCTTCTTGCCGATCGCATGAACGCCCTGCTGGACGAGCTGCGCGGTACGGGAGGACGAGGGGTCGCCGGTGGCGGCCTTCTGCTGGAGCTCGGTGAAGAGCTCCTCGAATGTCTTCGAAGCCATGATGGGAGTCACCTTACGGCGTGCGGGCTTACGGGCGGTAAACGGTCCCGGACCGTGGACGGTCCAGTGGACGTCCACGGTCCGGGACCGCGGGTGGGCCGGGCCGGGCGGTCAGGCGGCCCGGCGCAGCGCCGCGGCGGTGGCGACGGCGGCGGTGACGGCCTCGTGGCCCTTGTCCTCGGCGGAGCCGGGCAGGCCCGCGCGGTCGAGCGCCTGCTGCTCGTCGTCGCAGGTCAGGACGCCGAAGCCGACCGGTACGCCGGTGTCGACGCTGACCTGGGTGAGGCCGACGGTGGCGGCCTGGCAGACGTAGTCGAAGTGCGGGGTACCGCCGCGGATGACGACGCCGAGGGCGATCACGGCGTCGTAGCCGCGGTCGGCGAGCCGCTTGGCGGCGACCGGCAGCTCGAAGGTGCCGGGCACCCGCAGGACGGTCGGTTCGGCGATGCCGAGCTCCTTGAGGGCGCGGTCGGCACCGTCCAGCAGCCCGTTCATCACCTGGTCGTGCCACTGGGCGGCGATCACGGCGACCTTCAGGTCGGCGGCGTCGTCGATGGTCAGCTGGGGGGCTCCGTGGCCGCTCATGTGCGTACTTCCTCTTCTCACGGGTGGGCGGGGCCTCGCGGGGTCCGCCGGTCGTCCTGGGGTGCGGGGCGGTCGGTTCAGGAGCCGAGGCCGGGCAGGTCGTGGCCCATCCGGTCGCGCTTGGTGCGCAGATAGCGCAGGTTGTGCTCGCCGGCCGGGGTCTCGACCGGCTCGCGGCCCTTGACCTTGAGGCCGTGCTCGGTGAGCGCGGCGAGCTTGTCGGGGTTGTTGGTGAGCAGGGTGAGCGAGCGCACGCCGAGGTCGCCGAGCATCTGGGCGCCGATGCTGAAGTCCCGGGCGTCGGCGGGCAGGCCGAGGTCGAGGTTGGCGTCCACCGTGTCGCGGCCCTGTTCCTGCAGCTCGTAGGCGCGCAGCTTGTGCGCCAGGCCGATGCCCCGGCCCTCGTGGCCGCGCAGGTAGAGCACGATGCCCCGGCCGGCGGCGGCGACCTTGCGCAGCGAGGCCTCCAGCTGGGGGCCGCAGTCGCAGCGCAGCGAGCCGAACACGTCGCCGGTCAGGCACTCGGAGTGGACCCGGACGAGGACGTCCTCGCCGTCGGGGAGCCGGCCGTCGGCGTCCAGGCCGCCGGCGACCAGGGCGATGTGCTCGATGCCGTCGATCGTTCCCCGGTATCCGACGGCGGTGAACTCGCCGTGGACGGTGGGCAGCGCGGTGACGGCGGCCCGGTCCACGTGGAGCTCGGTGCGGCGGCGGTAGGCGATCAGGTCCTCGATGGAGATGATGGCCAGGCCGTGTTCGCGGGCGAAGGCGACCAGTTCGGGCAGCCGGGCCATGCTGCCGTCGTCGTTGACCACCTCGGCGATGGCGCCGGCGGGCGGCAGTCCGGCCAGCCGGGCCAGGTCGACGGCGGCCTCGGTGTGGCCGGGGCGGACCAGGACGCCACCCTCGACGGCGCGCAGCGGGAAGATGTGCCCCGGGCGGGAGAGGTCGCCGGGCTCGGTGCCGGCCGAGGAGAGCAGCCGGACGGTGCGGGCCCGGTCGGCGGCGGAGATACCGGTGGAGACGCCGTCCCTGGCGTCCACCGAGACGGTGTAGGCGGTGCCCTTGCGGTCCTCGTTGACCTGGGTCATCGGCGGGAGCCTGAGGCGGTCGAGGTCGGCACCAATCATCGGAACGCAGACCACGCCGGAGCTGTAGCGGATGGTGAAGGCCATCAGCTCCGGGGTGGCGGCGGAGGCCGCGAAGACGATGTCGCCCTCGTTCTCGCGGTCCTCGTCGTCGACCACGATCACCGGGCGGCCGAGCGCGATGTCGGCGACGGCCCGCTCGACGGGGTCGAGGGCGAGGTCTTCCTCGGTGGCGGGGCTGGTGCTCATGCGGAGGCTCCCTGGAGGACGGTGTCGTTCGCGGGGCGGGCCGTGCGGCCGCGCAGCCACCAGGCGCGCAGACCGAGCATGACCAGGACGAAGTAGATGCTGTAGGTGAGGCCGGAGAAGACCAGGCCGTTGTTGAAGGCGAGCGGGACGCCGACCAGGTCGACGGCGACCCAGGCGAACCAGAACTCGACCCAGCCACGGGCCTGGGCGATCATCGCGGTCAGCGTGCCGACGAAGATGTAGGCGTCCGGCCAGGCGTCCCAGGAGAGTTCCGGGAAGACGGTGAACAGGGCGCCGACGGCGAGGGTGCCGAGCGCGGTACCGCCGATCAGCAGGGCGCGTTCCCGGCCGGTGGCGAAGCGGATCTGAACGCCGCCCTCGCCCCGCCGGCCGCGCCGCCACTGGGTCCAGCCCCAGATCGCGGCGAGGATCACCACGAACTGCTTGCCCACGCCGCCGCTGAGGTGCGCGGACCAGTAGGCACCCACCAGGACGACGCCGGAGAGCAGTTGGACGGGCCAGGTCAGCCGGGAGCGGAGCCAGCCGAGGGCGAGTGCGGCCAGGCCGAGCAGGTTGCCGATCATGTCGGACCGGTAGACGTCCTGGCCGAGCAGGTGCATGGTGCCGTTGAGCCAGTTCACGAGGCGTCCTTGGCGGTCTCGGTGGGGACGGGGGGCAGGGCGCGGTCGGCGAGCAGGCGCTCCACGTACTTGGCGAGGACGTCCACTTCGAGGTTGACGCTCTCGCCGACGGCCTTGGCACCGAGCGTGGTCAGCGCGAGGGTGGCGGGGATGAGGCTGACGGTGAAGGTGTCGCGGGCGGCCTCGACCACGGTGAGGCTGATGCCGTCCACGGTGATCGAGCCCTTCTCCACCAGGTAGCGGGAGATGGTGGCGGGCAGCGAGAAGCGCAGGACCTCCCAGCGGGGCAGGCCGTCGGCGCCGAGGTCGCCGGGTGCGCGGCTCAGCAGGGTGGCGGTGCCGTCGACATGGCCCTGGACGAGGTGTCCGCCGAGCCGGGCGCCGAGGGCCATGGCGCGTTCGAGGTTGACCGGGGAGCCGGGCCCGAGCGCGCCCAGGCTGGAGCGGCTGAGCGTCTCGGCCATCACATCGGCGCTGAACTCGCCACTGTTGGAGGCCAGTTGATCGGGGGTGTCGACAACGGTCAGGCAGACGCCGTTGACCGCGATGGAGTCGCCGTGGCGCGCGCCCTGACAGACCACCGGGCCGCGCAGACGGATTCGCGAGGAGTCGCCGATCTTCTCGATCGACACGACCTCGCCGAGCTCTTCGATGATGCCGGTGAACACCCGGGTTCTCCTCGCGCTTGGGGCGCGGACTCCGGGGCGGCACTGGGAGATGACACGGACGGGCATGGACACACCCGGGCTCACGGCAGCACCCGTCACCGGGGTCGCCGAAGCCGCCGGGAAAGAGAACTCCCCCGTCGGGTACGCCTCCCGCGGTCCACCGGGGGACCACGGGTACTGCTCATCGTCCGCCGCGCACGCCTCCCATCCGGACTTTAACCGTCGGTCCAGGAATTTCACCTGGTCAACCGGCCGCTGGCTGCGGACGGGTCGCGGACTGTAACCGCCGGTTCGGATTTTCACCGACCCCGGAGTGCGCTGAACGTCACTGCTACTACTGCCGTCATTGTGCCATGGCCCGTGCGGACCGAGGGAGGGGCTTTCGCTGTGGGCTGTTTCACGCCCCGGACGGGAATGCGCCGGGGTGCGCGGGAGCGCCGGGTCGGCGGCGCACACGCCGGGCGCGAGGGACCGTCAGGGCTCCGGCGGTGTCTCGTCGGCGGTGCGGCGTGGCCGGCCGACGCTCGGCGGCGCTCAGGGTCCGGTGGAGGGCCGCCGGACGGCGGGGTGGAGGTGCGGTCGAACCGGCGGGCCGGGACGGCCGGGCGCCCGGTGGCGCGGCGGGGTGCGGGGAGCGCACGCTGGTGGTGGAGGCGGAACGAGGCCGCGCCGGGACGGCGGCCACCGTCCGCCCGGACTTCTGGAGGTGCGAGCGCGATGGCCAAGTTCATGGATGTCCACCACGGCATGACCGGCATCACCGACGAGGATCTTCGCAGGGCCCACCAGGCCGACCTGGCGGTCGAGGCCGACGAGGGCGTGCACTTCGAACACGCCTGGGGCGACCCCGAGTCGGGCACCGTCTACTGCCTCTCGGAGGCGCCGTCCAAGGAGGCCGTCCAGCGCGTCCACGAGCGCGCCGGCCACCCGGCGGACGAGATCCACCCGGTGCCGATCACGGCCTGACCGCGGCGCGAGCGGTCCGGGGCGCGGCGGGCCGACCGGTGCGCCGGTCGGCGAACCGGTGGCCGCGGGTCGGCCTGGCCGGGCCGCCCGGCCTGTCTGGCCTGTCCGGCCCGTCTGGCCCGCCCGGCCCGTCTGGCCCGCCCGGTCAGAAGACCGGGCCGGGCGTGAAGTGGGAGACCTCGGGCGGGTGGACGAGATGGCGCAGCTCCCCCTCGGACCAGACCGGTCGGATCCGCCACATCGGCCCGGCGTAGTCACGCAGGGCGGCCTCGTCCCGCCACCGGGTGAGCACCATGATCCGCCGGCCGTCGTCGGTCACCGAGCGCAGCAGCTCGCCGCCGAGGCAGCCGTCGATCTTCCCGAGCTCCGGGAGCACCCGCGTGGTCAGCAGCGCACAGAACTCTTCGGCGTGCCCGGCCACGACCTGCCCGGACCAGAGTCTGACGATCACGGCCACCACCTCCGACGGGAACCCCTGCTCCATTATCCGCACAAAACCGCAGGTGGGAAGGGTGCGGACGATCGTTCGAAGGGTGTGCCCCGAGGGTGCGGGCAAGGGCTCCGCTAGATTTTCGGTATGACCAGCACACCGGAAACTGTCGCTCCGTCAACCGCCGGGCCGGACCGTCCGGGGGGCCTGTTCGCAGCCCTCGACGCGAACGCCGTCCGGGATGCCGCGCAGCTGCGGGAGATCTACGAGCAGCCGAGCGACCACGCCCGGCGCAAGCAGGTGGACCACCTGCACGAGGTCGCCCGGCGGCTGATCGCCTGCTCGTCGCTGGTCTTCGTGGCCAGCGCCGACGCGGCCGGGCGCTGCGACGTGTCGCCGCGCGGCGGGCCGGCCGGGCTGGTGTCGGTGCTGGACGAGTACACGCTGGCCATCCCGGACGCCACCGGGAACAAGCGGCTGGACACCCTGCACAACATCGTCGAGACCGGACAGGTCGGGCTGATCTTCGTGGTGCCGGGCCGGGACACCACGCTGCGGGTCAACGGGCGGGCCTGTGTCTCCACCGACCCGCGGCTGCTGGAGCAGCTGACGGCGGTCGGCAAGCCGCCGCGCAGCGCGATCGTGGTGGCGGTCGAGGAGGTCTACTCGCACTGCCCGAAGGCGTTTCTGCGGGGCTCGGCGTGGAAGCCGGAGAACTGGCTCGACAAGGCCGCGCAGCCCAGTTCGGCCGAGGTCACCCTCTCGCACCTGCGGGACCCCTCGCTGACCGTCGAGATGATCGAGCAGAACGAGCGGGAGGCGCTGCTCTACCGCTACGAGTAGGGCGGGCGGCCGGAGCGCGGGGCGCGGGCCGGCCCCGGAGACCTCTCGGGACCGGCCCGCGCGGTCGCGGCCGGTTCGGGCCGCGGCGGCTCAGACCACAGCGGCTCAGACCGCGGCCTTGGCGACGTCGACCACCGTGGCGTCGGCGGCCGCCCGCTGGACGGCCTCGATGCCCTTGCGGGCGGCGTCCTTGCTGGCGTATCCCTGGCCGGTGGCGACGATCTCGCCGTTGCCCGCCTTGAGCCGGAAGCGGAACTTGCCGCCGGCGTCCTCGTAGACCTCGAACTTGCCCGGCATCCGGGCCACCTCCTCGACGGGGCGCACGGCGCGCCCCTCCAGCACCGTGCGCCCGGCCGGACACCGGCCGCACCCGGTCGGCGGCCGGACGGGTGATGGACGGGCGGTCACGGGCAGGCGGGCGGTGCCGGGGCCGTTCGCGGAGGTGCCGGGGCGGCGGGCGGTGGTTTGAATGGACGGATGGAGTGCGCGTTCTGTGCGGTGGTGGCGGGTGCGGCCCCCGCGCACCGGGTGCTGGACGACCGGGTGGCGGTGGCCTTCCTGGACCGGCGGCCGCTGTTCCCCGGCCATGTCCTGGTCGTGCCGCGCGCCCACCACCCCACGCTGGCCGACCTGCCGGTGGCCGAGGTCGGCCCGTTCTTCCTGCGGGTGCAGCGGGTGGCGGTGGCCGTGGAGCGCGGGCTCGGGGCGGCGGGCAGCTTCGTGGCGGCGAACAACCGGATCAGCCAGTCGGTGCCGCATCTGCACGTGCATGTGGTCCCGCGCAATCCGAAGGACGGGCTGCGCGGCTTCTTCTGGCCGCGCGGGACGTACCCGGACGAGGCGGGCGCGGCGGAGGTCGCCGCGCGGCTGCGCGCGGCGCTCGGTCCGTCGGAGTAGCGCCCGGCGGGGGTGCCCGTCCCGGGGTGGCGCCCACTCCGGGTGGCGCCGCGGCTCAGTCGGCCGCGGCGAGGCGGGTGGTGAAGCTGAACCGGTCGCCGCGGTAGAGCGAGCGCACCCGTTCCAGCGGGACCCCGGCCGCGTCCCTGGTGAGCCGGTGCAGCAGCAGCATCGGCAGGGCCGGCGGGGTGCCGATCAGCAGCGCCTCGCGCGGGGAGGCGAGCACCGTCTCGATCCGCTCCTCCGCCACGCCGAGCCCGATGCCCGCCCGCTCCCGCAGGAAGGCGTAGAACGACGAGCCCGGATCGAAGTCCCGGTCCAGCGCGGGCACCCGGGCCACCGCCAGGTAGGTGCTCTCCAGGCCGACCCGTTCGCCGTCCGCGAGCAGCACCCGTTCCAGATGCCAGACCCGCTCCCCCGCCGCCAGCCGCAGCCGGCCGGCCAGTTGGGGGTCGGCGGCGAGCTGCTCCAGGCCGATCAGGGTGCGGCCGGGGACGTGACCCTGCCGGCGGACCCCCTCGGTGTAGCTGGCCAGCGACAGCGGCTGCTCCAGCTTCGGCCCGGCCACCACGGTGCTGCGGCCGCGCCGGCGGACCCGGCCCTGGATCAGCAGGTCGCGCAGCGCCTGGCGGAGGGTCTCGCGGGCCACCTCGAAGCGGACGGCGAGCTCACGCTCGGTCGGCAGCACACCGCCCTCGCCGAGTTCGTCGAGCAGTGACTCCAGCTGCCCTTTGACCGCATAGTACTTGGGCACCCGCCCGTGCTCCGGGATACCCGATCTGATCGGCCCGCCGGGGCCGGACGGGACGGCGGGGCCGGGGGTGTCGTCCATCCGGCCATCCTCCCAGACCGGGTCGGCCCGGACCGAATCCGGCCGACGGTCCATCATGTTACCCCCGAACCCCTTGACAGGTATAGACCATTCCGCTTGAGTCTGGGTCAGCCCCGTACCGGCCCCAGCCCCGGTCGGCCCGTCCCCCACGACGTGCCCTCGCACGGGGCCGGCCCCCCTGCCCCGACAGTCCCTACCTCCACGACCGTGCGGCCCCCACCGCACAAGGGGTGATGAAGTGTCATTGAAACGCCTGCTCGCGCTGGTCTCCGCCGTGGTCACGGCGCTGGCGGTCGCGCTGCTGCTGCCCGCCGCCTCCGCCAACGCGGCGGCCTGCGCCACTCCCTGGAACGCGGCCACCGCGTACACCGGCGGCGCGGCCGTCTCCTACAACGGGCACAACTGGTCCGCGAAGTGGTGGACCCAGAACGAGACCCCGAGCACCACCGGTACCGGCGTCTGGGCCGACCAGGGCGCCTGCGGCGGCGGCCCCACCGACCCCACGCCGACCCAGGGCTCCTGCGTCTACCCCGACTGGGTCGCCGGGCGCACCTACACCACCGGCACGATCGTCCGCTACACCAACGGCGGGTTCTACCGGGCCACCCATGACAACCCGGGCTACGACCCGGTGATCAGCACCTGGTACTGGGAGCCGTACACCTGCGGCACCACGCCGACCGGCACCCCCTCGCCGACCCAGACCCCCAACCCGGGCGGATTCCCGGTCAGCCAGGCCCAGTTCAACCAGATGTTCCCGAACCGCAACCCCTTCTACACCTACCAGGGCCTGCTGGACGCCACCAGCGCCTACCCGGCCTTCGCCGCCACCGGCAGCGACACCGTCCGCCGCCAGGAGGCCGCGGCCTTCCTCGCCAACGCGAACCACGAGACCGGCGGCCTGGTCTACGTCGTCGAGCAGAACACCGCCAACTACCCGCACTACTGCGACGCTTCGCAGCCGTACGGCTGCCCGGCCGGGCAGGCCGCGTACTACGGTCGCGGTCCGATCCAGCTGAGCTGGAACTTCAACTACAAGGCGGCCGGCGACGCCCTGGGCATCGACCTGCTGCACAACCCCAACCTGGTGCAGACCGACCCGGCCGTCGCCTGGAAGACCGCGCTCTGGTACTGGAACACCCAGACCGGCCCGGGCACGATGACCCCGCACAACGCCATGGTCAACGGGGCCGGCTTCGGTGAGACGATCCGCAGCATCAACGGCACCCTGGAGTGCAACGGCGGCAACCCCGCCCAGGTCCAGAGCCGGATCAACTCGTACCAGAGCTTCACCCAGATTCTCGGCACCACCCCCGGTGCCAACCTGAGCTGCTGACGGCCCGCCGTCGGCAACCCCGCCCCCGCCGCTCCCCCGGGTACCCCACGGCACTCGTCGGCTCCCCGACGCCTGCCCCCGGAAAGCGGCGGGGGCGGGCTCCGGAGACGCCCTAGGCTCGCTGTCATGAGCAATCTTGGCAGCCTTGTCCAGCAGACCGCCGACCGGGTCGCGGCCCAGCAGGTCGGTGTGGTGGTCGCCGGGCTGGCCGGGGGTGCGGTGGAGATCCGCGGCGCCGGACGCGCCGGCGGTCCGGACGGCGGCGTGCCCGGCCCGGGCACCCTGTTCGAGATCGGCTCGGTGACGAAGGTCTTCACCTCGCTCGCCCTGGCGCGGCAGGTGCTCACCGGTTCGGCCGCCCTGGACGAACCGCTCTCCGCCGCCCTGGCGGACGCGCTGCCGGCCGGCGCCGCCGTCCCGGCCAGGGGCGGCAAGGCGATACGGCTGCGGCACCTCGCCACCCACACCTCGGGGCTCCCCCGCCTGCCCGCCGGGACACGGCTGCCCGCCCTGCTCCACCCGCGCAGGCCCGATCCGTACGCCCGCTGCACCAGCGACGCCCTGCTGGCCGGGCTCGCCCGCACCCGGCTGCGCGCCGCGCCCGGGCGCAGCTTCCGCTACTCCGACCTCGGCGCCGGGCTGCTGGGCCTGGCGCTCGCCCACCGGGCCGGCACCGGGTACGAGGAGCTGGTGGCACGGGAGGTCTGCGGGCCGCTCGGGCTCGCCGACACCGTGGTGACGGTCGGCGGGGAGCGGTCCGCCCGGCTCGCCCAGGGCCACACGCCGGGCGGGCGGCCCGTACCCGGCTGGCGCCTGGCCGACCTGGCGGGCGCCGGTGCGCTGCGCTCGACCGCCGCCGACCTGGTGGTACTCCTGCGCGCGCAGCTGGCGTCCGGGCGGGAGAGGGAGGCGCCGCTGTCCCCCGCGATAGCGCTCACCCGCGAGGTGAGGCACCGGGTGAACCCGTTCGCCTGGACGCATCTGGGCTGGCTGGGCCACCGTCTCCACGCCCACCAGGGCGGCCATCTGCAGATCTGGCACAACGGCGGCACCGGGGGCTTCCGGTCCTTCGTGGCCTTCGATCCCGAGAAGCAGGTGGGCGTCGTCGTGCTGGTCAACACTCGCCGTTCGGCCGACGCGGCGGGCACCGCGCTGCTGCGCAGGCTGCAGAACGAGTTCGCGACAGCCGCCGGGTAGGGCGCCAGCCGGGCGGGGGACGGATCCGGCACGGGCCGGGGAGCGGGAGGAGGCCGCGATGGCGGTGGCACCGGGAGGCGCGCTCTCCGGCGTCCACCCGGTGGAACTGCTCGCCCACACCCTGCGGGCCCTGATCGGGCGCAGCGGAATCGACCCGGCGCTGGTCGACGACGTGATCGGCGGCTGCGTCGACCAGGTCGCCGAGCAGGCGATGAACACCACCCGCCACGCCTGGCTGTCGGCCGGGCTGCCGGAGTCCGTCCCGGCGACCACGGTCGACCGGCAGTGCGGCTCCTCCCAGCAGGCCGTCCACTTCGCCGCCCAGGGCGTGCTCGCGGGCGCGTACGACGTGGTGGTGGCCTGCGGGATCGAGTCGATGAGCCGGGTGCCGATGTGGTCGAACGTGCCGCCCGGGGCGGACCCGTTCGGCGCGGCGGTCGCCGCCCGCTACCCCGGCGGGCTGCTCCCGCAGGGCGTCAGCGCCGAACTGATCGCGGCCAAGTGGTCCCTCCCGCGCGAGGCGATGGATGCGTTCGCCGCCGACTCCCAGAGCGACGGGTTGCCCTTGCACCTCCAGGATGCAGGCCCGTGCCGCTGACTGGAGAGTGGAACCATGGCTCGCAAGCCTGCCGGACCGGTGCGCTATCTCGACCTGCTTCTCAGGAAGTCGCAGGTCGTGAGGGGTACGGCTGCCCGGGACATCCTGTCTCTGAAGGCTCAGGAGGTGCGGGGCCGGGCGTGGGCGAAGGACAACGGGTACGAGATCCGGCGGATCTTCCGCGAGAACCTGAGCGCTTACAAGAAGGGCGTGAAGCGGCCGGAGTTCGACGCGGCGGTGCACGCGCTGCTTGAAGGTGACTCGGACTGCCTGTGGGTGTACGACTCCTCCCGTTACTCCCGGCAGGGTGCGGGCGACGTGCTGAAGATCCTGGACGTGCCGGGCAAGCGGCTCGTATTCGACCTGGACCGGCTGGACACCGACATCCCCGCCGACCGCTCCCGCATCGTGGGCAAGGCGGAGGACGCCCGCGAGTACAGCCGGGTCCTGTCGGAGAAGGTCCGCGACACCAAGGCCCAGCAGCGCGAGGAGGGCAAGTGGCTGTCGGGTGCGCCGATCGGGTGCAAGGTCACGAAGAAGCGCAGCTGAAGCCCGGCAAGCTCTGGCCGATGATCGTGCGTATCCACAACGAGGCCGCTGAGGGCGCTTCGAACCGGAAGATCGCGCTGGGGCTGACCGCCGACGGGTACCGCTCGTCTCGGGGCGGCCCCGTCCGGTCGAACACCGTCGGCAAGATCTTGCGCAACCCGGTGTACCTCGGATGGCAGGTCTTCACCGTGAAGGGGCACCACCACCCCTATCTGAACGCCAAGGGCAAGCCGGTGCGGGTGTTCGCCAAGGGGGCGGAGACCATCCCGCAGGAGACGTTCGACAAGCACCGCCGGATCGCGGCCGGGATCGACCGGCGCAAGAACCTGCCGCCCGTGGAGGAACAGGAGAAGCCTGTCGAGCACTCGCCCGCCTCGGGCCTCATCTGGTGCGACGGCGGCGGCCGTGACCCGAAGAAGGGCCACACGGCGACGATCCACGGCCAGTCGTTCCGCTGCGGACCGCTCTGCCTCGGTATCACCACGTGCCCCGACCCGGTTACCGGCATGCGGGCCTCGGTGGAACGAGTCCTCGCCCAGGAGTGGCACACGAAGCTGACCACCGCCAACCCGCTGGACCCCGTCTTGCTGGCCGTCGCCGAGGGCTGGGTGGCCCTCTCGCAGCCGGAGGAGAGCCAGAAGGAGTCCGAGGCCCGGGGACAGATCAAGCTAGCTGAGGAGGCCGTGGCCCGCCTGGACCGCCTGAACGCGGGCGGGGCCTACACCGGCCGTGACGGCGAGGAGACGTTCATCAAGCTGCGCCGGGCGGCGGTGGAGGACGTGGAGAGCGCCCGCAAGGACTGGGAGGCGGTGGCCAAGCCGATAGCGGACATCTCGGTGCTCAGGGATCCCGAGCGCTGCCTGAAGCTGTGGGAGTCCGGTGACAGCCACTACCGGGGTCAGCTGCTGCGGCTGGCGATCGAGCGGGTGTATCTGAAGAAGGCCCCCTACTCGGGGGCACGGCTCAAGGCGGACCGGCTGGACATCGTGTGGAAGAAGCCGCGTGGGTGGAAGCCCCCGACGCCGGCGGCCGGGGAGGGGAGCCGTTAACCGGCCCGGCTTAATACCTATGAGACTTTCTCTCGTGGGGAGTTGAGGGCTCGGTGTTAACCGCTTCCTCTCAATGCAGGTGGACAGATGCGCGCACTCGAACGTGCGTGGCGGCTTCGTGGGGGACCCCGGCACTGCGCCGGGGTCTCTCTCATTTGCTCCGGGATTCGTCCGCAGGCGAGAGCGACGGTTGCGCCTGCACCTGTTCATGATCACCGCGTTTCGTCGGGGGGAGGAGTGCCGGACATGGAGACCACCACGGCCCGGTGCCGGGTGTGCGGGGTGCGGCCCCGGGCCCGCGACGGCCCGCAGCCGCTCTGTGCGGACGACCGCTGCCGCAGGGCCTTCGCCCTGGCGCAGGAGTCCCAGCGCGCGGCGCTGAGAGAGCTTGCGGACCCCGCGCTGTGCGGTGAGTGCGGCGCGCCGTCGGGCAGGCGGCCCGCCCGCTCCGGGCAGGTCACCTACTGCGAGCCGTGCGCGGCCGACCGCAGGGCGCGCCGCCGTGAGGACGCCCGCCGCGCCGAGCTACTGGAGCGCACCGCACAGGGCCCCCGGGCGTGCCACAACCCCCGGTGCACCGGCGTCGTGGACGCGCTGACCGACCCCCGCAGGCGCTACTGCACCGAGAAGTGCGCCCGCGCCGCCGAGCACGCCCACCGCAAGGCCCGCCAGGCCGGTAGAGACCCCAGGGAGAAGCCCCGCGCGTGCCGACGCTGCCGCTTCCGCAAGGAGGTGACGCAGTTCCCCGACGGCGTCTGCCGCGCCTGCCAGGCCGAGCAGCGCCGCCGCCTCAAGGACCGCCGGGAGTCGATCCGCCGCAACGTGTCGCGCCGGTTCGGCGACCGGTGTGCGTACTGCCCGCCCGAGCTGGCCACGCCGGGCGAAGTCCTGGACCACGTCCGGCCGGTGGCGCGCGGAGGGCTCACGGAGATCGCCAATCTCCGCTGGGCCTGCCGGGACTGCAACACCGACAAGGGCGACATGCTGCTGTCCGAGTGGATCTCCCTGCGCGAACGCCTGACCCCACCTCAGATCCGGGGGGGATGTCGTGACGTGCGCAAACCCCCCGACCCCCTGACCCCAGGGAGGGGGCCGCACGCCCCCTGGGCCCGCCGAGCCCCTTGCCGCAGCGGGCCGAACCCCGCCCGGACCCCCGACCATGATCACCAGATTCGGGGCGGGTGGGGCCGCCAGCGTGCCGTTTCACCCCGAGCCCCCTGGTGATCATGAACCCTGCCACCCGACCGCAAAGGAACCCCCTCCCCATGATCCACCCGATCACCCTCAACGCCCGCCGCAAGGCCCTGGACCTGACCGTCACCGAGGTCGCCGACCGCGTCGGCGTCCACCTCGCCACCGTCTACGCCTGGGAGGCCGAGGACAAGACCCCGACCCCCACGCACTACCTCACGTGGTGCAACGCGCTCGGACTGACCTACCGAGACGTGGTCAACCACGAAGCATGGGAGGCCAACCCGGACGCCGAGTTCACGTTCCTGTCCGCCCTGCTCACCCTGCGCCGCACGACCGGCACACACTTCATGAGCGGTGACGCCCGCCTGTTCCGCACCCCTGAGGGCCACCGGCCGCCGACCGCCGCCGACCTGTTCAACGGGCTTCCCGCGGCTTCGGCCGGCTGACCGCCAGCACACCCCAACTGCCCATCCCCGCGCCATGGATGGCCGGGGCTTCTTCGTTCCCGCCGCCATGGTGGGACCTCTAGGAAAGGCGCCTCCCGATGCCCAGCAGCAACACCTTCGAGATCACCGATGTCGTGGCCGTGAGCCTGGCCTTGATGCGCTCGAACTCCGTCCTCGGCGAGTGCGTGATGCGCGACGCCGAGGCCGCGTTCACCGGCGGCCGGGGCGATGTGGTGCGGGTGCGCACCCCCAAGCGCCGCGTCGCCCAGAACTTCAACGGCACCACCGTCTACACCAAGGTGGAGGAGGGCCACGTCCAGGTGAAGCTGACCGACGAGCCGACCGTCGCCGCCGCCTTCACCACCAAGGACATGACGCTCAACATCGAGAGTTTCGGCGAGCAGGTCCTCAAGCCCCAGATGGACGCCGTGTCGGCCTACGTCGAGAAGTCCGCCGCCGCCGCCCTGCTCAACGCCGCCAGCAAGGCCACTGGAGCCCGCGCGATCAAGGCCGACGCCAAGCACGGCGAGGCCGGCCACGTCGTGAAGATGCTCACCGCCGCTGCCGCCGACTTCACCCGCCGCGAGATCCCCGCCGCCGCTCGATTCCTTGCCATCGGCCCGGACGTGCAGAACATCCTGCTGGACGTCGAGCAGCTCCAGAAGGTCAACGAGGCCGGAGACTCCCAGGCGCTGCGCAACGCCACCATGGGCGAGCTGTTCGGCTTCCGCGTGGTCGTGTCCCCGTACCTGGACGGCGCGGTGGCCTTCCACAAGACCGCGTATGCCCTCGCGGTGCGTGCCCCCAGCGAGGTGCAGGGCGGAGCCCGCTCCGTCTCCGCCGCCGACAACCAGTACGCGCTACGCGTGACCATGGACTTCGACCCGTCCGTGAAGTCCGAGGTCTCCATCGTGGACACCCTGTGCGGCGTGGCCACCATCGACCCGGCCCGCGCCATCGCCTTCACGGTCACCCCGCCCGCCAAGGCGTGACCCCGGGTGGAGCGCACACCTTGGCGAGAAATGGCCAAGGTTCCCGCCCGACAAAGCAATGACCCCCGTGCCCTTTGGCACGAGGTTCCGTCCCGCCTCCCCAGAGCTGCCTACTGGTCCAAACGGACCAGTCGCCCGCCCCGCCACGAAGACCGGAGAGCCCATGCCCACGCCCGCCGAGGCCATCCCCGGGGGTGTCGCCCACCCCGACACCCCCGCCCAGCGCGACGCCGTGCCGACCCCCGCACCCGAGGCCGAGCCCGGCAGCCGGCCGGAGCCCGAGCCCGACCCGCGAGATGCCCGAATCGCCGACCTGGAGGCCGAGTTGGCCCACGTCCGCGAGGAGCACAGCGGCGCGTCCGTCGAGGCGGACGAGCTACCCCACCAAGCCGCCGAGGACACCCGCCGCACCGAGGTCGAGCAGGTCATCACCGCGTACTCGCTGCCGCCGTTCGCCGCCGACGCTGCCCGCGCCGCTGGCCCGTTCGTGGACCTGGACGCGCTGTGCCGCAACCTGGCCGAGGCCACCACCCCGCGCCCACTATTCGGCACGGGGGGACTCGACCCGACCACCCCCGCCAAGCCCGACCACCGGGCCTTGGCTGAGCGGCTGATCCGCCGGGCGTGGTGACCCGGACAGAGGAATAGCGGGTACAGGCTGTACCTGCAAAGGAGAGTCGTCCCGGCGCGACACGCAGATTGGGAGGGGCGGGCCTGTCCCTCCCGATCCGCGCCCATGAGTGAAGCAGCGCGGCCGATCACAGAGCCGAGCACACGCCTACGAACAAGCTTGCTGTGAAGCCGAGTTGGCGTTGCCGTTCGCCAACTCGAAGCGCGCAAGTTGCCATCAAACACGAGGCGTCGGCGCACGTCAGCGCGTGAAGTGGATCACTGTACCCCGGGGGGCGACTCCCCGCTGCGCCTCTTCCCTGTCCGGGGCGTCATAGCAGCCCAGTACCGATGCGCATGGGCGTCAACCAACCCTCATGCACACAGCGTCACGCCCATGAGCCGAGAGTAGTGAAAGAGGTCCCAGCTGAACGAGATCATCACCGACCTACGCGCCGGATTCGCCACCCTGGAAATCGAGTTGGACCCCCAGGAACACGCCGCGCTCCGCCTCGCCGAGCACCACCTGCGCGACGCCGCGCACTGCGATGATCAGGTCCGCGCGGACGGGCGCCTGATCGCCGGAGGCACCCGCCATGGGGTCATGGTCGCCCACCCCCTGATCGCCGAAGCCCGCCAGCTGCGCGCCGAAGCGGGCCGCCTGATCGCCCGCGTCCGCCTCCCCGCCGACGAGCCCTCGGCCGGCCGCTCCAACGCCGCCCGCGCCCTCGCCACCCACCGCTGGGGCAACCGCATCTGACCCCCAGCACACCGGCCCCGGCCGCCCAACGAACTGGGCAGCCGGGGCCTTTCGTGCGTTCTGGGCCTAACGTCCTGCACTCAGTTGCCGTCGTTTCGGCACGCCCTCTTGACGGCTTCCCTGTCCATGGGAGTGACTGTCTTGCAAGTAGCCGCAACTGACTGGACATGGGAGAGCGCCATGGCACTACGGTTGATCTGGAAGGACGACAAGTCCCCGGATGGGAACTCCCCGACCATCTTCCTTGACGAGGAGACCATGGACCTGCTGTTTCAGGGCTATCGTCTCGACGCTGAGGCCGAGGAAGAAGTTCGGGCTGCGGGCACCGTGCCGGACTACGAGACCGTGGTCCGAATGCCTGCACATGTGGTCGAAGCGATCAGGAAGGCGTGCGATGTCTCGGACGGTGGTGACCAGGCCGGATGAGTTGCTGAAAGCAGCTCAGCGCTCCGCCGTTCACCTGGAGATGCGTGACGGCTACATGCTCGATGATCCGGCCCTTCACGCATGGCAACGAGGCATTCGGCACGATCCGGCCGACCGGTCGGCCTGGTGGCGTCCGTGGCTCGACGTGGTGGCCGAGGCGGTCTCGCGCGGCGTGGAGGTTCGTCGGGCCCGGATCGTGTCCGAGCCGGTGAGCGAGTACATCCGGTACGAGTACGACGTGACGTTCCCCAACGTCGCGGCGGGTGAACAGGTCCGATGGCTTCCACGTCGGCAGGCGTCCACGCTCGCCCTGCCGGGTAACGACTTCTGGCTAATCGACGGCCGGCTCGTCGTGTGGGGTCACTTCGCCGGTAACGGTGACTGGTTGGAGAACGAGGCCACCGAGGACCTGGCCGCCGTTCAACTCTGCTCCGACGCCTTCGAGGCCGCGTGGGAGCGCGCAACGCCGCACGACGAGTACAAGATTCTCTGATACCAGCAACCATCGGGCAGTCAGCACATGTCGTCGTCGCCATCGTCCAGCGTTGTCGCTGCTCGAAAGGCTCTGGCAAACCGCCTCATCGAGCTACGCAAGGACGCTGGACTCAAAGGCGAGGAACTGTCTGCCCGGTGTGGCTGGCATCCCGCCAAAACCTCCCGAATCCAGAGCGGCAAGTCCGCGCCGTCCGAGGACGATATCCGGGCATGGTGCCGCGCTTGCGGCGCGGAGGGCCAGATCCCGGACCTGATCGCAGCCGCGCGGGCCGTGGACTCGCTGTACACCGAGTGGCGGCGTATGGAACGTACTGGGTTGCGAGCCGCCCAGGAGTCGGTGTTTGACCTGTACGAGCGCACGCGGCATTTCCGGGTGTACGCCAGCAAGGTTGTCCCCGGCATGGTGCAGACCCGCGAGTACACAGCGGCCGTCCTGCGCGCAATCCAGCGTTCACGAGTCGCCATTGACGACGTAGAGGCCGCTGTTGAGGCTCGAATGGAGCGCCAGCGGATGCTGTTCTCCGGCCCTCGTCGGTTTGCCTTGGTGCTGGAGGAATCAGTCCTGCGCGGGGCAGTGTGCGACGGGGATACGCTGGCTGGCCAGCTTGGGCATCTGATAGCCATCAGCACCTCTCCGAGCATCAGCCTTGGAATCATTCCGACGCGACCGGACCGCGCGCGGTCTCCAGCCGAAGACTTCTACATGTTCGATGATGCCGTGGTCTCCGTCGAACTGACGGTGGGCTATCTCCGGCACACGGAGCCAAGGGAGGTCAGAGACTACGCAGCCGCGTTCCTGGCCCTGTCGCAGATGGCGGTCTACGGCGGCGAAGCGCGTGCACTGCTGACCAGCGCCATAGACGCCCTGCGCTGATACCGGCGCAATTAGGCGCAAGTTCCTGGCACTGCCTGTAGTCGACTCCCTACGGTCTGTCACGCACCCCCCACCGCCACGGCGAAGGAGGACAGACCGATGGCGAAACGCACTCCCAAGCGTGAGTACCGCGAGGTCGTGACCGGCCCCAGCAAGTTCGAGTTGACGAGGCTCCCGGCGGGCTGGAACCCGCTGGACGACTACCGGGCGGCCAATGCCGCCGGGCAGGCCCCGACGGTGGGCGCGCGGCTCCAGATCGACGCCGTACGCGCCACCTGCCCCTGCTCGGACTGCCGGGCCCGCCGTCACATCGAGGGCGGGGAGTGCGTGGCGTCGGGAGTGGCCGGTGAGTGACCAGGAGACTCCGCAAGAGGCCCTGGACGGCACCGTCGAGGGTTTGGGACCAGTGAACCCGTTCGAGTGGCTGCACGCCCATCCGTGGCCCCGTGTGCGCTCGTCCGAGCCCAGGCCGGTGCTCACACCGGAGGAGTTCGGCGAGGTGCCCCTGTCGCCGGAGGACCGGGCCCGACGGGCGCGCCTGCTGGCCCGGGTGCGTGAGGAGAACCACCCCTGGCGCTGACGCGCCGACCTTGACCACCGCAGCGGGCCCAGGAAAGGGGCGTTCGACGGCCGCGAGCGGACCCCGGGCCCAGCCCATCCCGAATCCCCCCGATGGGACGGGCAGGGCCCCACAGTCCCCCGTCCCGGCCGACCTGGGGAAGAACGGCCGGAACGGGCAGCACCACCCGGCGGGTATCCGCCCGCCGGACACGACGAGCATGGAGGTAGTGGCATGGGTAAGCGTGGTGGCGGCACCGGTTCCGGTGACGGCGGCAAGCAGCAGGACGACAGCAACAAGGGCTCCGGGCACGGCGGCGGGGGCTCGGACGAGGGCGGCAACACCTCGGACGGCCAGAACCCGGCGGGCGGTAAGTAGCCAGTGACCGGCGAGACGCACAGGGAGGCGGGCCCTCAGGGGCTCGCCTCCGCGCTGGTGGCCAGCGGCGCGCTTTCATCAGACTGGCTCCCCTCCTTCACGGCCGTACCCCGCGAGTTGTTCGTCCCAGACCGCATCTGGCCGGGCATCGCGGACGGCACACGGCAGAACCCTCTCGTGGACCGCGCGACGGACCCCGAGGCGTGGGAACGGGCGGTCTACTCGGACATCCCACTGACCACGCAGTGGGACGACGGCGAGCACGAGGGGGACGGGCTCGGCACCACCCCGACGTCGTCCAACTCGATGCCGACCATGGTGGTTTCCATGCTCCGAGACCTGGACGTGCGTCCGGATGACCGAGTGCTGGAGATCGGGACCGGCACGGGTTGGAACGCCGGACTCCTCTCGCATCGCGTCGGGGACTCCAACGTGGTCACGGTGGAGTACGACCCCGAGGTGGCGAAGGGAGCCCGGGAGAACCTTCACCGGGCGGGGCTCGCACCGACAGTGATCGAGGGAGACGGCCGGGAGGGGTGGGCCGAGGGCGGACGCTACTCCCGGATCATCGCTACCTGCTCAGTGCTGGAGATCCCTCCGATGTGGCTGGAGCAGGCCGCCCCGGGTGCGGTGATCGTCGCCCCGCTCGGCACCGAGTACGGCGGGGAACAGATTGTCCGACTCGCCGTGGACGAGGACCGGAGCCGGGCCGTCGGTCGCTTCACCGGCGGATCGGGCTTTATGAGAATCCGTCAGCAGCGAACCGAGCGCCCACCGTTCGACGATTACCTGCGCGGGGTGCCCTGGCCGGCTGACGCAGAGAAGAGCGTCACTGCTCTGTCTCCGTGGGACACCGGCGAGTGGTTCCAGCAGTTCGTCATCGGGCTCGGTGTGCCCGGGGCGTTCTGGCGAGCGGAGCGCTATGACAACGGCGCGTACACGCTGTGGCTGTACAGCCGAGACAAGCAGTCGTGGGCGTCCGCCGACTACGTGCGAGACCGCACGGAGTACGAGGTGTACCAGTCCGGGCCACGCAAGCTCTGGGACGAGGTGGAGGCCGCCTACCGCTGGTGGGATGACCGAGGCCGCCCCGGCTATGAGCGTTTCGGTCTGACTGCCACCCCGCACGGGCAGACCGCCTGGCTCGACTCCCCGGAGAATCCGGTGCCGCAGCAGAACTGACCGACCGTCTACCCGCTCCGGTCGCCGAAATCTTGGCAGAGAGCAGCGACCGGAGCGGTCCCGCACCACCGAACGACCCGGCCACTAACCAGTGACCGATCGCCTCAGTGTGAGGAGGACACCAGTATGACCACTCCCGGCCCCAATCAGCCGCCCGGACCCGGCCCGATGCCCCCGGAGCCGTCGGCCGTGCCCGTGCGGGCCCTGGACCTGCTGACGCCCGAGGAGTTCGAGGGCGTGGCCGCTACCGTGCGAGACAGCAACCCGGGCATGGAACACCACCTGAGTCGCCGCATTGTGGCCGAGGCCCTGGCGTTCCTCTCGACCGTGGCCAAGTGCCCACGCGTCGGCATCGCGCCGTCCCCGGCCGTAGACGAAGGCTGGCACGCACTGGTCTTGGACACCCTGCTGTACGCCCGACTGTGCACCGGACTCGGCGGGTTCATCCACCATCGGCCGGAGCGTCCTGAGGAAGCAACCTACGACGCTACCGTGAGCGGCCGGACGCTGGCCGCGATGGCGGGGTGCGGATACGCCGCTGACCTCTCGCTGTGGGTCGGCCCCGAGGACGGCGGCGTGATCGTGGCCGCCAAGGCGTGGCACTCCCCCCAACCGCCCCCGCCGCCGACTCCGCCCGCCCCGACCAGCATGAGTGACGCCCGACCGATGCTCGCCCTTCCGGCGGCCTAACGTCGCGATCGGTCCCGCTTGCATGCCCGCTGGAATGTGCAGGCGGGACCGAACGGGCTCACGTCAACTGGGCGGACACACGGTCGCATCACAATGCACCTTGGGCTTGTTATCGCAGGTCGGGAACAAGGTGCAAGCTCGGTCCGTTCCTCCATGCCAAGGCGGCCCACGCCCGGGCGGCCGGGCTGTTCGAGGCGGAGCCGGCCCCGGTGGTGACGCCCGGCGGCATCGTGACGGCGGACGAGTCGGTGCGCCCCGGCACCACGCCCGAGGTACTGGCCGGGCTGCGGCCCGCGTTCGAGGACCCGGCCTTCGCCGAGCGGTTCCCGCAGATCGGCTGGTCGGTGACGGCGGGCAACAGCAGCCCGATCAACGACGGCGCCTCGGCCGTGCTGATCACCAGCGGCGAGACGGCCGCGCGGCTGGGGCTGCGCCCGCCGGCCCGGCCGCACTCCTTCACGGTGACCGGTTCGGACCCGCTGCTGATGCTCACCGGCGCACTGCCCGCGACCGGGAAGGTGCTGCGCCGGGCCGGGCTCTCGCTGTCGGACATCGACCTGTTCGAGGTGAACGAGGCGTTCGCGAGTGTGGTGCTGGCCTGGCTGCGGGAGACCGGCGCGGACCCGGCGAAGGTGAACGTCCACGGCGGGGCGATCGCGCTCGGCCACCCGCTCGGCGCCAGCGGCACCCGGCTGATGACGACGCTGGTGCACGCGATGCGCGCGCGGGGCGCCCGCTACGCGCTGCAGACCATGTGCGAGGCGGGCGGCCTGGCCAACGCCACCGTCCTGGAGGCGCTGGACTGAGCGGCGCCCCCTACCGCGCGGACGGACCGGCCTCGCGAAGAACGGCCGGCGGACTCCCCCGCCCCTCGCCCGCGCGGTCGGCCGGGCCCGCGTGGGAAGATGGCAGGGCTGGTGGAAACGATCTCCGGGCGGTTCTCTGGCCATGGTGAACGAGCAGCGTGATGCCGGCGGCCCCGGACGACCGCGCCGGGGGCAGCCGGTCGGGGCGCCGGATCAGGACGCCCTGCTGATGGTGCCGATCGCGACCGCGCTGGTCGAGGCCGACGGCCGGATCCTGCACTGGAGCAGTGACGCCGAGGCGCTGCTCGGCTACACCGCCGAGGAGGCGGTCGGCGCCAAGGCCGCGCAGCTGCTGACCTCGAAGGAGAACCGGCCCGAGGTGCTGGCCCTCTTCCAGGGGATTCTGGACGGCCGCGGCTGGTCGGGGGTCTTCCCCGTCCGGCACCGCGACGGCCACCAGGTCTCGCTGGAGTTCCGCACCCACCCGATCGCCGGGCCCGGCGGCACCCCGCTGGTCCTCGCCGTCGCCGCGGACGTCACGACGCTGCGCCGGATCCAGGCGGATCTCGCCATCCTCGACGGCTTCTTCACGCAGTCCCCCATCGGCATGAGCGTGTTCGACACCGGGCTCGCCTTCGTCCGGCTGAACGACGCGCTGGCCCGGGTCAACGGTCTGCCCGTCGAGGCCCATCTGGGCCACCGGCTGACCGAGTTGCTGCCCGGGATCAACGGCGCCGAGAGCGAGGCGGTGATGCGGAGGGTGCTGGAGAGCGGCGAGCCGGTCGTGGACACCCACTCGCACGGCCGCACCCCGGGCGACCCGGCGCACGACCACGCCTGGTCGGCCTCGTACTTCCGGCTGGAGGATCCCGGCGGGCGGGTCCTCGGGGTCAGTTCGACCGTCATCGACATCACCGAGCACTTCCGCGCGGACGCCCGGGCGGCCCGCGCACAGGAGCGGCTGGCCCTGCTGGTCGACGCGGGCGCGTCCATCGGAACCACCCTCGACCTGCGGCAGACCGCCCGCGAACTGGCCGATGCGATGGTGCCCAAGATCGCCGACATCAGCGGCGTGTTCGCGCTGGAGGCGCTGGTCGCCGGGCGCGGCGTGGCGCCGCTCGACCCGGCCGCCCCGCAGCTGGTGCGCAGGCTCGCGCTCGCCACCGCCGACCCGGCGTACCCGGCCGAGACCCTGCCGGTGGACGCGGTGTACGAGCTGGCACCGGACTCCCCGTACACGCGGGCGCTGGCGACCGGGCGGACGGTGGTGGTGCCGTCCTGGGAACTGCCGCTGCTGAGCGAGGGCATCACCGAGAACGGCCACCAGGCGTACCTCGGCGACCGCCCGCGCTCGGTGCGGATCACCCCGCTGGTGGCGCGCGGCACCACGCTCGGCATGGTGGTGTACTCACGGCGCGGCGAGCGGGAGTCGTTCGCGGCGGCGGACATCACCGTCGGCGACGAGCTGGCCTCGCGCGCCGGCGTCGCGATCGACAACGCCCGGCTGTACCTGCGCGAGCACCAGACCGTCCTGGCCCGCCAGCGGGCGCTGCGCGAGGCGAGGGCCGCGCAGGAGCGGCTGGCACTGGTCAACGTCGCCTCGACCCGGATCGGCACCACGCTCGATCTCGCCCAGACCGCACTGGAGCTGGCGGAGGTCGCGACGCCCCGGCTGGCCGACACGGTGGTGGTCGAGATACTGGACGACCTGATCCGCGGCGAGCGCGAGGCCCGGGCCCCGGCGGACGGCTCCGCCGTGCTGCGCCGGATGGCCTTCTACTCGGTGCCCGGTTCGACGATGAGACCGATCGACCGGGTGGGCGGGGTGCAGCGGTTCCGGCCGGGCTCGCCGTACGCGTGGAGCCTGCGGCACCGCAAGCCGGTGCTGGTGCCGACGATGGACGCGGCCGGGATGGCCTGGTTCGCCGACGACCCGGTGCGTACGGCGGCGGTACGGGAGCAGAACCTCCTCTGCTTCATGGTGCTGCCGCTGATCGCCCGCGGCGCGGCGGTGGGCGTGGCGGGCTTCTACCGGACGGTGGTGGAGCGGCCGTACGACGACGAAGACCTGGCGCTGGCCGGGGAGCTGGCGGTCCGGGCGGCGCTCTCGATCGACAACGCGCTGCTCTTCACCCGGGAGCGCGACGCGGCCGCGGCCCGCCAGCGCGCCCTGGACGAGGTGTGGACCGCGCAGCAGCGGCTGTCGCTGCTCAACGAGGCGAGCAACCGGATCGGCACCACCCTCGATCTGCACCGCACCGCCGAGGAGTTGGTGGAGGTGGTGATCCCGCGCTTCGCCGACTTCGTCACCGTCGACCTGCGGGACGCGGTGCTCAGCGGCGACGAGCCGGGCCCGGTACCGGAGAAGGGCTCGGTGCTGATGCGGGCGGTGGCGGTCGGCGAAACGGACTCCGACGGCACGATGGCCGAGGCGTCCGACCAGGTGGGGGCGACCTCGCAGTCCGCCCAGATGTACGCGGAGAGCCTGCGCACCGGCCGCTCGATCCTGGTCCCGGAGGTCGACGAGGCGGCGCTGCGCCGGATCGCGTCCTCGCCGGACCGGGTGCAGCCGGGTCTGGATTCCGGGGTGCACTCCTATCTGATGGTGCCGCTGCTGGCACGCGGCCTGGTGCTGGGCGGCGTGGAGTTCATCCGGACCCGCAACCCGCAGCCGTTCGGACCGGCGGACCGGGCGCTGGCCGAGGAGTTCGCCTCTCGGACGGCGCTCGCCATGGACAACGGCAGGCTCTACCGCCGGGAGCGGGACACCGCACTGACGCTCCAGCGCAGCCTGCTCCCGCAGGAGGTGCACCGCGCGCTGGGCCTGGAGATCGCCTACCGCTACCTGCCGAGCAGCGTGGTCAGCGAGGTCGGCGGCGACTGGTTCGACGTCGTCCCGCTCTCCTCGGGCCGGGTCGCCCTGGTGGTCGGCGACGTGATGGGCCACGGCATCCGGGCCGCCGCCACCATGGGCCAGCTCCGCACGGTGGCACGCACGCTGATCACGCTCGACCTGGACCCGACCAGGGTGCTGCACCGGCTGGACGAGGCCACGTCCGCGCTCGGCGAGGGCCAGTTCGCCACCTGCGTCTGCGTGGTCTACGACCCGGTGGACCGCCGTTGCACCGCCGCCTGCGCCGGCCATCTGCCCCCGGTGGTGGCCGGCCCCGACGGGCTGGCCCGGCTGCTCGAACTGCCGCCGGGGGCACCGCTGGGTGTGGGCGGAGTGCCCTTCGAGAGCGTCGAGTTCACCCTCCCCGAGGAGGGCATCCTGGCGCTGTACACCGACGGCCTGGTCGAGCGCCGGGGGCACGACCTGGACGAGGGCCTGCGGCTGCTCTGCCGGACGATCGCCGACCGGCGCGGCTCGCTGGAGCAGACCTGCGACGCGGTGCTGGCCGCGCTCACCGACCGCACCAGCGAGGACGACATCGCCGTCATCATGGCGCAGGCCCGGCCGATCGGCACCGACCGGATCGCCACCCTGCCGCTGACCGGAGACCGCGCCATGGTCTCGCACTCGCGCCGGTTCACCCGCGACACGCTGGCCGGCTGGGGGCTGGACCCGCTCGCCGACTGGGCCGAGCTGCTCGCCAGCGAGTTGATCACCAACGCCCTGGTGCACGCCGGATCCCCCACCCAGCTACGGCTGTTCTGCAACCGGGTGCTCACGGTGGAGGTCGCCGACCAGGACAGCGAGACGCCCCGGATCCGGCGTGCCCACGAGGAGGACGAGGGCGGCCGCGGCATGCAACTGGTCAACGAACTCGCGCACCGCTGGGGCAGCCGCCGGACCAAGGAAGGCAAGGTGGTCTGGTTCGAGCTGGAGCTGCCGCCGGGCTCCTCCGTGCTGTAGCCGTAGCCGGGACCGGGACCGGGACCGGCAGGAGGCGGCGAACGGATCCACCGACGGGGACCGGCGGGCCTGCCCGGACACCCGGCCTGCGGCCTGTTCGCGGGGCCGGCCGGGCGGGCGGTTCAGTCCGGCAGCAGCAGGTTGACGTCGCCGAACTCGTGCCAGAGGTAGCGGTGCCGGACGGCCTCCGCGTAGCAGCGCGCCAGCAGCGGACGCCCGGCGACGGCCGCGAGCATCAGCAGGTGGGAGGCGCGCGGCTCGTGCCAGCCGGTGAGCAGGCCGTCCACCGCCCGCACCCCGCGTTCGGGGGTGATCACCAACTCGGTCCAGCCGTCGGCCTGCTGGACCGTCCCCTCCGGTCCGACCGCCGACTCCAGGGCGCGGACGGCGGTGGTGCCGACCGCGATCACCCGCCCGCCACCGGCCCGGACGTGCCCGACCAGCCGGGCGGTGGCCGCCGGCACCTGGAACCGCTCGGCGTACGGCGCCTCGTGCGCCTCCGGGGAGGCCACACCGGTGTGCAGGGTGACCGGCGCCACCAGCACCCCGCGCCCGGCCAGCCGGGCCACCGTCCCGGCACTGAACGGCCGTGCGGCGCTGGGCATCTCGCTGCTGCCGGGGACGGTGGCGAAGACCGTCTGGTACGCCTCGATCGGCCAGTCCCGGTCCACGTAGCCGTACCGGATGGCCTTGCCGTGGCCCGCCAGGTAGCGCAACAGCGGTACCGGAAGGGAGAGTCGGGCGTACCAGAGCCGGGCGGTGAACGGTTCGACGAGCACGGCCGACGCGCCGTCCGGCAGCGCCACCCGCAGGCCCGGTCGGGCCGGCGACTCGGCCGGCGGGTAGTGGGCGGCGGCCTCACCGGGGGTGACGCGGCGCAACTCGACCAGGAAGGAACCGCGTTGGTCGGGCTGGGCGAAGGAGAGGTGCAGCGCGACGGGGGTGCCGTCGGGCAGCCGGCCGGGCAGCGCGGCGGGCAGGGTGGCCGAGTTGTTGACCACCAGGAGGTCGCCCGGGCGCAGCACCTCGGGCAGCTCGGTGAAGGCGTGGTGCTCGACGGCCGTGCCGCGTCGGCGGCCGACCAGCATCCGGACGCCGTCCCGGGCCGTTCCGCGGGCCTCGGCCGGTGCGCGGGCGGAGAGTTCGGGCGGGACGGTGACGTCGATGCCGGGGCCCAGGAGCGTCCCGCTCATCGCCCGCCCCGGACGGTGGCGAGGGCCGCATCGGGCGCGAGGGCCGCGGCGGCGGCCGTCAGGTCGGCGGCGCGGTAGCGGCCGGAGGCGGGGCGGTCACGGAGCAGGGCCAGCAGGGCCGGGACCACGGTCTCCGGCAGCGGCCGGTCGGAGATGTCCTCCCCGGGGAACGCCTCCTGGTGCATCCTGGTCCGCAGGTCACCCGGGTCGACCGCCCAGACCCTCAACCGCGGTTCCTCCTGGGCGAGTACGGCGGAGGCGTGGTCGAGCGCGGCCTTGCTCGCACCGTAGCCGCCCCAGCCCTCGTAGGCCTCGACGGCAGCGTCCGAGCTGATGTTGAGCACCGCGCCGGCCCGGCCGCGCAGCTGGGGCAGGAGGAGCTGGGTGAGGGCGATCGGTGCCAGGACATTGACCTCGAAGGTCTCCAGCAGACCGGGCAGCGGGAAGTCCGCCAGGTGCGGCAGCGGCGCGCCTGCGAGGTCGTAACCGGTCAGCGTGGAGGCGTTGTTGACCAGCAGGTCGGCGCCCCCGAGGGCGGCGGCGGCCTCGGCGAGGCGTTCGCGGTGATCGTCGTCGACCACCGAACCGGCCGGGGCGGAGACCGTGGTGACGGCGGCCAGTTCGGCTTCCGCGGCGGAGAGCTCCGCGCTGTCGCGGGCCGTGATCACCAACTGCCAGCCGGCGGCGGCCAGCCCCCTGGCGAGGGCGAGGCCGAGACCGCGCGAGGCGCCGGTGACCAGGGCGACGGGACCGGGCCGGACGGTGGAGGCGGTGTGCTGCGGTGCGTTCATGCCCCCACGATCGCCCCGGCCCGGTCCGAGACGGATCGGCCGCCGGGCCCGAAGCGGAGTCGTCCCTTCGCCCTAGACCAGCGGTCCTAGATCATCCGACGGTCCCGGACCGTCCAGCGGGCTCGGGCCCGGCGGCCCACGCCTCCGGGTCCGACCAGGCGGTCAGCGTGCGGCGGCTCTCGAAGCGCCGCGGCCGCCCGGTCAGCGGGTCGGTGAACTCGACCACCGATGCCAGGAGTTGCAGCGGGCGGCGGAAGTCGTCCGGAGCCGTCTCCGGCAGTACCACCGGGTACACCGGGTCCCCGAGGATCGGCACGCCCAGGCTGCTCATGTGCAGCCGCAGCTGGTGGGTGCGCCCGCTGAGCGGCCGCAGCCGGTAGCGGGCGAGGCCGTCGCGCCGCTCGACCAGGTCGATCCGGCTCTCACTGTTCGGCGGGGCGTCGGTCTCCCGGGCCGCGATCACCCCGCGCTCCTTGACGATGTGGCTGCGCACCGTCCGCGGCAGCACGAGCGCGGGGTCGTACGGCGCGACGGCCTGGTACTCCTTGCGGACCAGCCGGTCCCGGAACAGCGTCTGATAGGCGCCGCGGTCCTCGGGCCGCACCACGAACACGGCCAGGCCCGCGGTCAGCCGGTCCAGCCGGTGCGCCGGGCTGAGCGCGGGCAGGGCGAGCGAGTGCCGCAGCCGGGAGAGCGCCGTCTCGACGACGTGCCGGCCGCGCGGCGTGGTGGCCAGGAAGTGCGGCTTGTCGACCACCACCAGGTGCTCGTCGTGGTGGAGCACGTCCAGCCGGAACGGGACGGGGGTCTCGTCCGGCGGATCCCGGTAGAGCCAGAGGTGGGCACCGGGCCGGAACGGCTCGTCCGGGCCGATCGGCCCGGACTCGCCGACGATCTCGCGGGCGGCCAGCAGGGCGTCGATCCGCGCCGGGTCCACGGTGGGCAACCGGTCGACCAGGTGCGCCCGCACCGTCGGCCACGCGCCCTCGGCCGGCAGCCGCAGGTGTACCGGGTCCACCCCGTTGCGCTGCGGGAGGGGGGCGGGCGGCTTGCTCTTCCGTCTCATCTCCCGGCCAGCCTAACCGGACCCCTTCGGAGCCCTGCCGCCGGAGCCCTGCCACCGGAGCCGCCCGGTATCGGGCGGCGCCCGAGGTGCCGGTGGCGGCGCGCGCGGAGGAAAGTGGAGGGTGAGAGGTCGGACCGGCCGTGCCCAGGACGGGAGGAGCTGACAGGTGAGCGCCGAGAGCCTACCGGACGCGGTGCCGCCGCTGCATCTGCCGCGGCGGACCAGGCTGCTGCTGTGCGGCGCGTTCCTGCTGCTGGGCGCGGCCGTGGTGGCCGACCTCGTCACCGGGCCCGGGACGACCCTCTCCCCCGTGCTGGCGGTGGCGCCGATACTGGCCGGGGCCACCACGCGGACGGCGCGGGTGCCGCTGATCGCCGGGGCGATCGCCATCGCCGCCGTCGCACTGCTGGAGCTGACCAACAGCGGTCTGCCCGACTCCGTCCACGTCACCGCGCTGATCACCGTGCTGGCCGCCACCCTGGCCAGCGCCGGCAACGTCGTCCTGGTGGCGGCCCGGGAGCGCGAGCTGCTCCACGTCCGGACGGTGGCCGAGGCGGCGCAGCGGGCCCTGCTGCGCCCGCCGCCGGAGCGGATCGGGCCGCTGCGGACCGCCGTGCGGTACGTCGCGGCGGCGGCCGAGGCCAGGATCGGCGGCGACCTGTACGAGGTGGCGAACACCCCGTACGGTGTGCGGATCCTGCTGGGGGACGTGCAGGGGCACGGGCTCCCGGCGGTGGAGACGGCCGCGGACGTGCTGGGGGTGTTCCGGGAGGCGGCGCGCACCGAGCCTGACCTCGCCCGGCTGGCCGAACGGCTGGACGCGGCGCTGACCGGCCGCCCGGAGAACGACCGCTTCGTGACGGCGCTGCTGCTGAACGCGGCGCCGGACGGCGGGCCGGTCGACTTCGTGAACTGCGGCCATCCGAACCCGCTGTACCGCCGGGCCGGGCGGGTCGGCGAACTGGAACCGCCCCTGCACGCCCCGCCGCTGGGCCTGCTCGGCCTGGTCGGCGGCCGGTACCGCGTGGGCCGGTTCGAGCCGCGCCCGGGCGATCTGCTGCTGCTCCACACCGACGGCGTGTCCGAGGCGCGGAACGCGGCCGGGCGGTTCTACCCGCTGGCCGAGCGGTTCGCCGGGCTGCACGCCGGGAGCCCGGCGGACGTGCTGGACGAGCTGCTCGCGGATGTCGGCCGCTGGGTCGGCCAGGCCGGACTGGCCGACGACGCGGCGCTGCTGGCGGTGCGCTGGGAGCGCCGGGAGCACTGGGAGCACTGACCGCAGCGGCCAGGTGCCGGGCGAACCGGCCGGGTTCACCGGCACGTTCCGGCTCTCCGCCGACGGGGAGGGCAGGCACGCCTACGTCCTGTACGTCCTGGAGTACGAGTTGGGCTGATCACTCCGACGGCCGTCGGCCGCGCGGCACCGGCTGCGGCCCGGCGTTCCGCTGACACGATGATGCGATCGGTGCGCGATCGACGTCGGGGAGTGACGTATGCCGGGTGGTGCGGTGACGGCGGCGGTCGGACCCGGACCGGGTCCCCGGCTCGGGCCCGGGCTCGGACCCGGCCTCGGGAAGGTCGACGGGGTGATCGGCCGGCTGCGGGAGATCGGGGTGGGCCTGCCCGGGGGCGACGGCGTGGCGGTGTTCAACCGGATGTACCTCACGGTGACGGAGACCGTGCGCGACCGGCTGACGGCGTGCGACCGGCCCTACTTCGCCGACCCGGTCGCCATGGCCGAGCTGGACGCGGTGTTCGCCGGGCGCTATCTGCTGGCCGTGGACGCCGACGCGGCCGGTGGGCGGCCGCCCGCCTGCTGGCGGCCGCTGTTCGAGCTGCGTGCGGACCCGGACGTGCACCCGGTCCAGTTCGCCCTGGCCGGGATGAACGCCCACATCCAGCACGATCTGCCGCTCGCCGTCCTGGACACCTGCCACCGGCTGGACTGTCCGCCGGACGAACTGGCCGGGGACTACGACCGGATCAACGGACTGCTGGCGGAGGTGGAGACGACCGTCCGCGAGCAGCTGATGCCCGGGCCCGACCTGCTGGAGCGGGCCGAGCCGCTCACCCACCGGGTGGGCGCCTGGTCGGTCGACGCGGCCCGCGAGGCGGCGTGGACGAGCGTGCTCGCGCTCTGGGAGCTGCGCGGGGTGCCGTTGGCGGCGGCCGCGCTCGCCGCCGCGCTGGACGGATCGGTCGGCCTGCTCGGCCGCGCCCTGCTCACCCCGCTGGGGTTCCACGGCACCACCGCCGCGCCGGCGCCCGGCCGGCTCCCCGTGGCGGGGAACCGGCCGGGCGTCGGCCGAACACCGCGCCCGGGCGATCAGGCCCAGCTGGAGTGCAGCGGCTTGCCCTCGGCGTAGCCGGCGGCGCTCTGGATGCCGACCACGGCCTTCTCGTGGAACTCCTCCAGGCTGGAGGCGCCCGCGTAGGTGCAGGAGCTGCGCACCCCGGCGACGATCGAGTCGATCAGGTCCTCGACGCCCGGGCGGGCCGGGTCGACGAACATCCGCGAGTGCGAGATGCCCTCCTCGAACAGCGCCTTGCGGGCGCGGTCGTAGGCGGAGTCCTGGGCCGTGCGGTTGCTCACCGCGCGCGCCGAGGCCATGCCGAAGCTCTCCTTGTACTGGCGTCCGTCCGCGGTGGTCTGGAGGTCGCCCGGCGACTCGTAGGTACCGGCGAACCAGGAGCCGATCATCACGTTCGAGGCACCGGCGGCCAGCGCCATCGCGACATCGCGCGGGTGGCGCACGCCGCCGTCGGCCCAGACGTGCCGGCCGAGCCGGCGGGCCTCGGCGGCGCACTCCAGCACGGCGGAGAACTGCGGGCGGCCGACGCCGGTCATCATCCGGGTGGTGCACATCGCGCCGGGGCCGACACCGACCTTGAGGATGTCGGCGCCCGCCTCGACCAGGTCGCGGACACCGGCGGCGGAGACCACGTTGCCGGCCACGATCGGGATCCGCGGGTCCAGCCCGCGCACCGCGCGCAGCGCGCTGATCATCGACTCCTGGTGGCCGTGCGCGGTGTCGACCACCAGCACGTCCGCCCCGGCGTCGATCAGGGCCTGGGCCTTGCCGGCCACGTCGCCGTTGATGCCGACGGTGGCCGCGATCCGCAGCTTGCCGGCGGCGTCCACGGCCGGGGTGTAGAGGGTGGCGCGCAGCGCGTTCTTGCGGGTCAGGATGCCGACCAGGCGGCCCTCGGCGTCCACCACCGGGGCGAGCTTGCGGTGCGTCTCGCTCAGCCGGTCGAAGGCGGCGCGCGGGTCGATGCCCTCGTCCAGCAGCACCAGGTCGCGGGACATGACGTCGGCGAGGCTGGTGAAGCGGTCGACGCCCTGGCAGTCGGAGTCGGTGACCACGCCGACCGGCCGGCCGTCCTCGACCACGACCAGCGCGCCGTGCGCCCGCTTGTGCAGCAGCGACAGCGCCTCGGCGACGGTGGCGCCCGGGTCCAGCGTGATGGCGGTGTCGTGCACCAGGTGGCGCTGCTTGACCCAGCCGATGACGTCGGCGATGACCTCGGTGGGGATGTCCTGCGGGATGGCGACCAGGCCGCCGCGGCGGGCGACGGTCTCGGCCATCCGGCGGCCGGCGATGGCGGTCATGTTGGCCACGACCAGCGGGATGGTGGTGCCGGTGCCGTCGTTCGAGGAGAGGTCGACCGCCTGCCGGGAGCCCACGGCGGAACGGCTGGGGACCATGAAGACGTCGTCGTACGTCAGGTCGTACGAGGGCATGAGGTCGTTCAGGAAGCGCATGAAGGGGCTCTCTGGCTGGGGGGAGGTACACCTCGGGCGCGATTGCGGTGGTGCCGCAGGGCGCGTTCGGGCGCCCCGCACCCAGCATTCGATTCTCCGGGACGGTGGAACCAAAAGCCAGTTCGAACAGGATTGCTGGCGCACCGCACAAAGCATGATCACCGGATCGGCGTCCGGCTTGGAGGTTCCTCCAGCCGGTCCGCTTTTCGCCCCGGCCACGGCCGCTCCCGTAGCATTCACGCGGTAACGGCGAGGCGAGACCAGAGAACGGCAGCGGGAATGACGGCGGGCGTGGACTTCGAGCAGGACATCGAGCGGGACGGCGGCGGCGAAGGCCCCGAGGAGGAGATCGACTACGGCCCCGGTCTCGACCCCGAGCGGCTGCGGCTCTGCCTCGACGTGCTCGCCGAGCTCGACCAGCTGCACGTGGACCACCCGGACGCGATCACCGTCCGCAAGGCCGTCGGCGGCATATTCCGCACGCTCAAGCAGCGCCGCCGCCAGGAGACCCGGGCCCGGAAGACCGCCAACGACCGCGAGGTCACCGCACGGACCGCCACCGGCGCGCCGACCCGGATCGACGACGAGACGGCCGGCGCGTTCGGCCTGACCACCGTCACCACCGCCGAGATCGCCGGCATCCTGGAGCGCCCGCGCTCCTGCTACACCTGCAAGCAGCGGTACGTCGAGGTGGACGCGTTCTACCACAACCTCTGCCAGCCCTGCGCCACCAGGAACCGCGCCCGCCGCGACGCCCGCGCCGACCTCACCGGCAAGCGCGCGCTGCTCACCGGCGGCCGGGCCAAGATCGGTATGTACATCGCGCTGATGCTGCTGCGCGACGGCGCCCACACCACCATCACCACCCGTTTCCCCAACGACGCCATCCGCCGCTTCACCGCGATGCCGGACAGCGCCGAGTGGCTGCACCGCCTCAAGATCGTCGGCATCGACCTGCGCGACCCGGCCCAGGTCCTGGCGCTCGCGGACGAGGTCGCCGCGGACGGCCCGCTGGACATCCTGATCAACAACGCCGCGCAGACCGTGCGCCGGCCGCCGGAGTCCTACCGCGAGCTGGTCGCCGCCGAGTCGGCGCCGCTGCCGGCCGGCGAGCTGCCGCAGTCCACCACCATCGGCCGGTTCGGCAGCGGCAGCGTCGACCTGCCCGCGCTGCCCGCCCAGGCCACCGGCGGCAGCGAGCGGATCTCCGCCGAGGACGTCACCTCGCTGGCCCTGGTCACCGGCTCCGCGACGCCCGCCCGGATCGAGGCCGGCACCGCGATCGACGCCGGCGGCCTGGTGCCCGACCTCGCGTCCACCAACAGCTGGGTGCAGACCGTCAACGAGGTCGGCCCGGTGGAGCTGCTGGAGGTCCAGCTCTGCAACTCCACCGCGCCGTTCATCCTGATCAGCCGGCTCCGCCCGGCGATGGCCGCCTCCGCCTCCCGCCGCAAGTACGTGGTCAACGTCTCGGCGATGGAGGGTGTGTTCACCCGCGGTTACAAGGGCGCCGGCCACCCGCACACCAACATGGCCAAGGCCGCGCTCAACATGCTCACCCGCACCAGCGCGCAGGAGATGTTCGAGACCGACGGCATCCTGATGACCGCCGTCGACACCGGCTGGATCACCGACGAGCGGCCGCACCCGGACAAGATGCGCCTCGCCGAGGAGGGCTTCCACGCCCCGCTCGACCTGGTCGACGGCGCCGCCCGGGTGTACGACCCGATCGTCCGCGGCGAGCAGGGCGAGGACCTGTACGGCTGCTTCCTCAAGGACTTCGACCGCGCCGCCTGGTGACGGACCGCCGTCCGACGACGGGCCGCCGCGCGGTGGCGGCCCGTCGGCTCCCCCCGCCCGTCCGGGTCGCCGTCCGAAGACCCGTATCGCCGCCGTATCGCCGCCCGCATCGCCGTCCGTGAAGGAGACCGGAGTTGACCACCGCACCGATGCTCGGCGCAGGCGTGATCGTGCCCACCGGGGACGGCCGGGTGCTGCTCGGCCGCCGGATCACCGCCGGCGAGCCGCCCACCTGGAGCCTGCCCGGGGGCAAGGTGGACGACCCGGGCGAGTCCTTCGAGCAGGCCGCCGCGCGTGAACTCGCCGAGGAGACCGGCATCGTGCTCCCCGCCTCGGAGATGCGCGTCCTGGCCGTCCTCCTCGACCACGAGCTGGGCCGGCCCAGGCTCACCGCGGCCGTGCTCGCCCCGCCGAGCCTGGCCGCCGCCGAGGTCACCGAGCCGCACGCCTGCGCCGGCTGGGAGCGGTTCCCGGTCGACGCCCTGCCCGGGCCGATGTTCTACCCGTCCGCCCTGGTCCTCGGCAGCTGGCTGCCGGGCCCGACGGCGCTGCGCGACGTCCTGCGCGCGGGGACGTACGCCTACCCCGTGGGCTCCTCGGGCTGACGCCCACCCGTCCGCGTGTCGACGGTGACGCGGAAGTGGCTGCCGTTGCGCGGGCCGAGCCGGGCGGTGGCGTGCGGTTCGGGCACGGCGGTGTCGGCGGTGAACGCGCTCTGCCCGAGGCCGAGCCGGGCGGTGCGCCGGCCGCAGTAGCGGAAGTACACGGCCAGCCGGTACGGCCCGGGCTCGACGGGCAGTCGCGTCCGGCCCCAGACCGCGGGCGTCTCCACACCGTCGATCGCCACCACCGGCCGGGTGAAGGCGTGGTGGAAGGCCCGCGCGACCAGCGAGGCACGGATGTCGACACTCAGCCGCACCACGGTTCCCCCTCACCGAAGCCTTCGGCCCGGAAGTCCACTCCGGCGCCCGGCTCCCGGCCCGGTGTCCGACCCGGCACCCGCTCAGCCGAGGTCGAACTCCGCGACGACCGGCAGGTGGTCGGAGGCCAGGTGCGCGAGGTCGTCGTCGACCACGGTGAACTCGCGGCAGCGTGCGGCCAGTTCGGGCGTGGCGAAGAGGTAGTCCAGCCGGGCCGCGCCGCCGGGGGCCTCCTCGGCGATCGGGATGCGGGTCGGGTAGGTCGGTCGCGGAGTGCCCCGGTCGAGGTCGGTCCAGCCCCGGGCGGCCAGCAGGTCGGCCGGGCCGGTGTCGATCCGGCCGTCGGCCGTGGTGGTCCGCAGCCGGAGGGTCCGGGCCAACGCCCGGTGGGTGTCGGGGTGTTCGGCGGCGGAGAGGCTGTTGAGGTCTCCCATCACCACCGAGTGCGGCGCGAACGAGGCGGCGCCGGCGACGGTCTCCGCCTCCGCCAGCCGGAAAAGCGGCGAGAACGGGTGGAGGTGCGTCATGACGAAGGCGACCTCCCCCAGCCCGGTGCGCAGCACCGCCTCCACCATGCCGTTGTACATCCCGGCCGACTGGGTGGAGGTGCGGACGACCGCCAGCTCGGGCCGGTGCAGCAGCGCCACATGGTTGCCGCTGGGGGCCCGGTTGAGGACGCCGACCAGGCCGAGCTCCTCGGCGAACCACTCGAAGGTGCCGCCGGTGTCGAACCCGGCGCACTCGCAGAGGCCCAGGACGTCGGGGCGCTGGGCGCGGATCACCGCGAGCAGCGGCTCGGTGCGGCGCTCCCCGCCGTCGAGGATGTTGTACGCCATCACGCGCATGGTGGGTTCTCCCTGCTGGTGGGGCTTGCCGGACGATCGTCGCGCAGCTCCGGCGGCAGCGCGGACCGCGGCGCGTTCTGGTAGGTGACCGGCCGCAGGAAGCGGCGGACGGCAGTGGGGCCGACGGCAGTGTGCAGGACGGAGGTGGTCGCCGGGTAGGGGCCGCCGTGGGTCATCGCCGGGGAGACGGCGACCCCGGTGGGGAAGCCGTCGAAGACCACCCGGCCGGCCTGCTGGACGGCGGCGTCGACGAGTTCGGCTTCGGCGTCGCCGTGGACGGTGACGGTGAGACCGGGCGGCAGGGCCCGCAGCACGGCCGGGAGCGCGGCCGGGTCGTCGTACCGGACCAGGACGGTGGCCGGGCCGAAGTACTCCTCGCGCAGCGAGGGGTGTTCGGTGAAGGTCCGGGTGTCGGTGCCGAGCACGGTGGTGGTGAAGGCGCCGTCGTCGTCGGCGGTGCCGTCCCGCAGCACCACGACGCCGCGCAGGGCGGCGAGTTCGGCGAGTCCGGCGGTGAGCCGGCGGGCCAGGTCGGGGCTGAGCAGCCGGCCGGCGGGGGCCTCGTCCAGCGCGGCGAGCAGGCGGGTGGCGAAGTCCCCGGCGCCGGCCGGCAGCAGGACGACGCCGGGGCTGGTGCAGAGCTGGCCGTAGCCGGTGGTGAGGGAGGCGGCGAGGCCCCGGGCGATCTCCTCGCCCCGGCGGGCGAGGGCGTCGGACAGCAGGACGACCGGGTTGACGCTGCCCATCTCGGCGTAGACGGGGATGGGGTCGGGGCGGGCGGCGGCCAGGTCGAACAGGGCGCGCCCGCCGGTCGACGAGCCGGTGAAGGCGACGGCGCGGATCGGGTCGGCGGTGACCAGCCGGCGGCCGGCCTCCAGGGCCGGGTCCGGGAGCAGCGCGAAGGTGCCGTCGGGGGCACCGGCGTCGCGCAGACCGGCCAGGACCGCGGCGGCGGTGAGCCGGGCGGTGCGCGGGTGCAGGGGGTGCGGGCGGCAGACCACCGGGCAGCCGGCAGCCAGGGCGGAGGCGGTGTCGCCACCGGCGGCGCCGAAGGCGAGCGGGAAGTTGCCGGCCCCGAAGACCGCGACCGGGCCGATGCCGACGAGCATCCGGCGCAGGTCGGGCCGGGGCGGACGGGCGGCGGGGTCGGCGCGGTCGACGACCGGTTCGGTGTGGGAGCCGTCGGCGGCGAGGTCCGCGAACATCCGCAGCTGGCGTACGGTGCGGGCGAGTTCGGCGGTGAGGCCGGGCTCGGGCAGGTTGGTCTCGCGGTGGGCGGTGGAGACGAGGTCGGGGCCGACGGCGTCGATCCGGTCGGCGACGGCGTGCAGCAGCCGCCCGTGGTAGGCGGTGGGCCGGCGGCGCAGCTCGGCGTGGGCGGCGGCGGCCCGGGCGGCCAGGGCGTCGGCGGGGTGGCCGCCGGGCGGGTGCGCGGCGGGTCCGGTAGGTGCGGTAGGTGCGGTGTTCGGGGTGTCCATGGCGTTCAGGGCCGTTCTCCTGGTGCGGCGGCGGTGCGCGGGGTCGGTACGGGGGGTCAGTTCGCGAAGCGGTGGGCGGGCACCCCGCGGACCCCCGGCCGGGTGACCAGGACGTGCCCGGCCGACGGTTCGGCGGCCCGCGCGGCCGGGTCGAGGCCCTGCCGGGCCGTGGTGACGTACAGGAGGTCCAGGCCGGGCCCGCCGAACCCGGGGCAGGTGGCCAGCCGGACGGGCAGCGGCAGGTGGGCGAGGAGTGTGCCGTCGGGCCCGTACCGGCGGACGGCGGCGCCTTCCCAGAGCGCCACCCAGAGGCAGTCCTCGCGGTCGACGGTGAGCCCGTCGGGGATGCCGTCGCCGGGGCCGAACCGGGCGAGGTCGCGGGGCGCGCCGAGCTCACCGGTCCGCTTGTCGTACGGAAAGGCGCGGACGCGCGGCTCGGGCGCGCCGGAGTCGACGTAGTGGAGCAGGTCGCCGGCGAGGTTCCAGGCGAGGCCGTTGGACTCGGTGACGCCGTCCAGGACCAGCCGCACCGTCAGGTCGGGTTCGAGCAGGTAGAGGGCGCCGCCGCCGGGCCGCAGATCGAGGGCGGCGGTCCCGGCCCAGAACCGCCCGGCCGGGTCCACCGCGCCGTCGTTGAAGGCGACGCCCGCCGGGGCGCCGGGCAGCGGGATCCGCCGCTCGACGCCGCCGTCGGGGCCGGTCAGGACGAAGTCGGTGCCGGCCGCCAGGACGTGACCGCCCGCGGCACGGAGCCCGGCCGCGCCGACCGTGCCCGGGTACCGCACGGCCGAGTCCCCGCCCGGCCGGTGCCGGTGGACCGTACCGGCCGCGAGGTCGACCCAGACGAGTTCACCGGTCCGGTCGTCCCAGACCGGCCGCTCGCCCAGCTCTGCGCCGGCCGCGACCGCGATCTCCCACTCCATCCGTTTCCTTCCGCGTCGGGTCGGGTGAGGGCCCTTCAGGAGCGCCCGATCACCGGGGGGACCATCCCCAGGTGCGCCTCGGTGGGGGCGCGGAGGAAGCCGAAGTCGCAGCCCTGCGAGGCCTGTGTGACGTGCTTTTGGTACAGCGCGGGCCAGCCGCGCAGGTGCGGCGAGGGCGGCGGTGACCAGGCGGCGCGGCGACGGGCCAGCTCCGCCGCCGGGACGTCCAGGTCGAGCCGCCCGGCCGGGACGTCCACCACGACCGTGTCGCCGGTACGGACCAGCGCCAACGGCCCGCCGACGGCGGCCTCGGGGGCGACGTGCAGGAAGACGGTGCCGAAGCTGGTCCCGCTCATCCGCCCGTCGGTGACCCGGACCATGTCCGTGACGCCCCGCGCCGCCAGCTTGGCGGGGATCGGGACCATGCCCCACTCGGGCATGCCGGGCACCCCGACCGGCCCGCAGCCGGTCAGCACCAGCACGGTGTCGGCGGTGACATCGAGGTCGGGGTCGTCGATCCGCGCCCGCATCTCCTGGTACGAGGTGAAGACCAGCGCCGGGCCGCGGTGGACGAGCAGCTCCGGGCCGGCCGCCGAGATCTTGATCACCGCGCCGTCCGGGGCCAGCGACCCACGGACGACGGCGAAGGCCCCGCCCCGGCGCAGCGGGTCGGCGAGCGGCCGCAGCACGCCGGAGGGACCGGGTGCGCCGGCGGCGGCCGCGCCGAGGGTCGTCCCGGCCACGGTCGGGGCGTCCTGGCCGAGGAGGCCGCCCAGTTCGCGGACCAGGGCCGGCACGCCGCCGGCCGCGTGCAGGTCCTGGACGAGGCCGGCGCCGGACGGTGCCACGTCGACGAGCACCGGCACGTCCGGGCGGGCGAAGTCCTCCGGTGCCAGGTCCAGGGCGAGCCGCCCGGCGAGGGCCGAGAGGTGGATGATCGCGTTGGACGAGCCGCCGACGGCGTTGAGCACGGTGATCGCGTTGCGGAACGCCGTCCGGGTGAGGATCCGCGACGGGGTGGTGCCCTCCCGTACCAGCTCGACCGCCCGGCGTCCGGCCTGCTCGGCGAACGTCTCGGCGGCCCGGTCCCCGGCCGGGACGGTCGCCGAGCCGGGCAGTGCCAGGCCGAGCGTCTCGGTGAGGACCGCCATGGTGGAGGCGGTGCCCATGGTGTTGCAGGCGCCGAGGCCGCAGGAGAGGCAGCGTTCGACCTCGGTCCAGGCGTCGTCGGAGAGCCGCCCGGTGCGGTGGTCCTCCCAGAGCCGCCACAGGTCGGTGCCGGTGCCGAGCCGGCGGCCCCGGAACACGGCCGGCGGGCGGGCGCCGCCGGTGACCAGGACGGCCGGGAGGTCGGCGCTGGCCGCGCCCATCAGCGCGCCGGGGACGGTCTTGTCGCAGTTGGCGAGCAGGACGACGCCGTCGAGCGGGTTGGCCCGCAGGGTCTCCTCGACCTCCATGGCGAGGAGGTTGCGGTAGAGCATCGCCGTCGGCTTCATCAGGTCCTCGCCGAGCGACATGACGGGGAAGCGCAGCGGGATGCCGCCGGCCTCGGTGATGCCCCGGCGGACGGCGTCGACCAGCCCGGCGAGCGGCAGGTTGCACGGGTTGAGGTCGCTCGCGGAGTCGGCGATGCCGATCACCGGGCGGTGGTCGTCGGCGGCAAGCTCGATCCCGGCCGAGCGCATCGCCACCCGGTGCAGGACGGCGACCTCGTCGTCGCCCGCGAACCACGCGCGGCTGCGCAACGGGGCGGGTTCCGGGCCCTGCGGCGGTCGGCCGGTCACAGCTCCGGCACCCCCAGTCCCTCCGCTCCGGGAGCGGACTGGACGAGCGGGACGCCCAGCCGGTCGATCCACTCCCCCGCGACGGCGGCCCGGTGGACCTTGGCCACGGCGATCGCGGCGGCGTCGGCCGCCAGGTGCGCGCCGGCCGGGTAGAGGTTGCGGGCGTTGCGCAGACCGAACTTGACGTACATCGGGGCACCGGCGAGCACCAGGTCGGTCGTCTCGTGGCCGCGCACGACTCCGGCGAGCCAGTCCGGGGACTCGACGTAGAGGTCGATGGGGAGCGAGGTGACCGCCCGCAGTTCGGCCAGCTGGCCGAGGGTGATGTCGGACGGCACGTTGACGGTGTGCGCGCCGAGCCGGGCCAGCTGGCGCATGGCCACCGGGTTGGACGGTGCGATCAGCACCGAGGCCTTCCAGACCACGGACGCCGGGAGCTCCCCGGCCGTCTGGAGGCCGCTCAGCACCTCCAGCAGCCCCAGGTCGGAGACCAGGAAGCCGCGGATGCCCTGTTCGACGGCGCGCAGCACGTCCTCGACGGCGTAGCGGAGCTGGCGGGTACCGCGCAGCTGGCCCGCGAGCGCGGCGCCGTCGGCCGAGCGGGAGTGGTTGCCGGTGTCGTAGCCCTCGCGGGGGCCGACGAACAGCGAGACCTCGACGCCCCGGTCGGCGCCGATCCTGGCCATCTCGGCCAGTTCGGCCCGGGTGAGCAGCATGGCGCCGCTGCCCTGCGAGACGCGGTTGACGGTCACGCCGAGGGCGTCGCCCGCGTCGAGGGTGGCGCGCAGCACGTCCGGTCCCTCGACGCTGGGGATCTCCACCCGGTAGTGGGCGCCGTCGGGGAACCGGAGTTCGCTGGACGGCGGGACGGGTTCGGCGCTCAGGCCGAGTCCGGCGAGGATTTCGGTGCCCCTCATGCGCTGCCTTTCGGGTCGGTGACGGGTCATGTGGTGACGGGTCGTTCGGTGACGGGTCGTTCGGTGGTGGCGGGCCGGTCTACGACGGGCGGTGCCGTGGTGACGCGCTCCGGCCCGGCGTCGGTCAGCAGGTAGGTGTCCTCGGCCTTGGCTCCGCCGGGGAGGCTGGGGTTCCAGGCCAGCGCGTGCCCGAGGGCGATCGGCTGGCGGTACCAGCGGCTGTCGGTCTGCCCGGGCGCGATCTCGAACTCCCGCTGGGCGTAACCGATCGGGCCGCCCTGGTAGTGCTGCCGCCAGCCGCCGGGGTGCCCGGCGGCGGTGTAGGCGCGGTCGAGGGCGGTGAGCGCGTCCCCGTAGCTGCGGCCGGGGCGGCTCGCGGCGAGCACCCCGGCCTCGATGGCGCGGACCGCGGTGCGGTCGGGGGCGTCCCCGGCGAACCGGGTCAGGGCGACGTGCAGTCCGCCCCGGCGGGCCACCAGGACCGCCATGACGGTGCGGTGCAACGGTGCGCCGACGGCCAGCGGGTGGCGGTGGCGCAGCCGTTCGTCGCCGCCGACGATCAGGACCGGCGCGTCGGCTCCGGCGCGTTCCACCCCGGCCGCGATCGCCGCCTGGACGTCGCGGTCCCGGTCGCCGGGCCGCCAGTCGTCCAGGGCGTCCTCGACGGCGGCCGTGGCGTCGGTACCGAGGGCGCGCAGGGCGTCCTGTTCGCCGGGGGTGAGTGCCAGCCGCAACGCCACGAGGTCGTCCGTGGCGTCGACGCCGAAGGCGGGGTGGCCGTCGGAGGCGGTCAGCGCCGGGTCGTGGCCGGTGAACCGTGCGGCGGCGACCGCGGGGGCGGCCGGATCGTACCACGGGACGGCCCGCAACTCGCTGTCGGGATCGGGGTGTTCGGCGATGAGCCGGCCGTACTCGACCTCGGTGGTCAGCAGCAGGGCGGTGGTCGGGGTGACGACCGCCCAGAGGGTGTCGAACGGGGCCGTCCGGTCGATCGGGGGGTTCGGCCCGCCGGTGAGCCAGGCGACGGCCGGCGGCCGGGTGGCGACCAGCGCGGGCAGTTCCCGTTCGGCCAGCCAGGCCCGGACCCGGGCGAGTGCTTCGGTCAACACATCTGAGCCTGTTCTGTAGTGCAGAACCGCGTTCCAGTGAACGATGGAGAGCTAAGCAGCCCGCTTTCGTGATCGTCAAGGCTGCTATGCTGAATTAACAACCAACGTTCTGCAATGCAGAACATTTGAACCGCCGCCACGAGCTCAGCACACGACAGGCCGGCCGGCCCGACGCCACCACGGCGCCCGCACCCGTTGCACCGAGGAGACCGACCATGCGCACCCTTCGCGTCGACCGGCCGCACGCCGTCGCGCTCACCGACGCGCCCTCCCCCGCGGCGGACCCGGAGGCCGGCGAGCTCCTGGTCCGCCCGCGCGCGGTCGGCCTCTGCGGCACCGACCTGGAACTGGTGGACGGTGCCGTCGACCCCGCCTACGTCCGCTACCCGCTGGTGCTGGGCCACGAGTGGTCCGGCGTCCTGGCCGACGGCACCCCGGTGGTCGGCGAGGGCATCGTCCCGTGCGGGCGGTGCGCCGCCTGCGGGCGCGGCGCGACCAACCTCTGCGCGACCTACGACGAGATCGGCTTCACCCGGCCGGGCGCGGCCGCCGACGAACTGCTCGTCCCCGCCCGGCTGGTGCACCGGCTGGCGCCCGGCGTGGACCTGGCCGAGGCGGCGCTGGTCGAGCCGATGGCCGTGGTGCTGCGCGGCCTGCGCCGGGCCGCGCCCGAGCCGGGGCTGCGGGCGCTGGTGGTCGGCGACGGCACGATCGGCCTGCTCGCCGTCCATCTGCTGAGGCTCTGGTCCCCGGCGGAGGTCTGCCTGCTCGGCCGCCGCCCGGAGCAGGCCGGGCTCGCGGCGGCGGCCGGCGCGGACCGGTTCACCCTCGACCCCGAGGAGGCGGGCGGGGGCTACCAGCTGGTCGTGGAGGCGGCCGGCACACCCGAGGCGGTCGGGACGGTGCTCGGCGCGGCCGGGCGCGGCGGGACGGTCCTGCTGCTCGGCCTGGCCGGAACGGGCCGCACGGCCGCGTTTCCGATCGACGAGCTGGTCAACGGGGACCTCACCGTGCGCGGCAGCTTCGCCTACACCTCCGAGGTCTGGCGCGAGACGGTGGGCCTGCTCAACGCGGGCGAGGTCGCGCCCGGCTTCGTGATCACCCACCGCTTCCCGCTCGCCGAGGCCGCCGCCGCGCTGGCCACCCTGCGCGGCGGCGCGGGCCCCCGGGGAAAGGTGCTGCTGACGCTGGAGTGAGGCGCGACCGGGCGCCCTCACCCCACCGCCCGGCGCAGCGCCGCGGCGATCCCCGGGGCGGCGGCCAGCACCAGCTCCGCGTCCGGCGGGCCGCCGTCGGGGCCCTCGACGACGGCGCCCGCCTCGCGGGCGATCAGCGCGCCCGCCGCGTGGTCCCACGGGCCGAGGCCGCGTTCGTAGCAGCCGTCCAGCCGGCCGGCCGCGACCGCGCAGAGGTCGGCGCAGGCCGAACCGCTCATTCGCACGTCCCGTACCCCGGGGGCGAGCCGGCCGAGCACGGCCAGCTGTCCGGCGCGGGCCTCGCGGTCGTACGCCAGGCCGGTGCCGATCAGCGCCCGGTCCAGCCTGGTCTCCCCGCTCGCCCGCAGCGGCCGGCCGTCCAGGGTCGCGCCGCTCCCCCGGGCGGCGGCGAACACCTCCCCGGCCGGGAGCACCACCACCGCGCCGGCCTCGGCCGTCCACGCCTCGGGCGGCCCGCTCCCCACGGCCACGCTCACCGCGTACGGCACCGCCCGGTACAGGTAGTTGACCGTCCCGTCGATCGGGTCGACGATCCAGGTCAGCCCGCTACCGCCGGGCCGGTGTCCGCTCTCCTCGCCGAGGAAGCCGTCCCGCGGGCGGGCCGCGCGGAGCGCCTCGCGGATCAGCGTCTCGGCCTCGCGGTCGACGGCCGTCACCACGTCCAGCTCGGAGGCCTTGGTCGCGACCACGGAGACCGCCGCCACCCGTCTGCTCAGGACGAAGTCGGCTCCCCTTCGCGCCACCGCGGTCGCGAGCGTCAGCAGGTCCACGGACCCCTCCTAGAATGTTCGGCAGAGAAGAATTGGGTTCCATACAGCAGGACGGGGACAGCACAGCGATGGCGGACACCACGGAGACCGGCGAGAAGCGGACCTACGCGGTGGGGAGCGTGGTCAGGGCGCTGCGGCTGGTGGACCTGGTCGCCGAGGGCCCGGCCGAGGGGGTCACCCTCACCGAGCTCACCCGCGGCCTCGGCACCTCCAAGTCCACCGCCTACTCGCTGGCCCGCACCCTGGTCGACGCCGGCTATCTGCGCGACGTGCAGCCCGGCCCCCGCTACCGGCTCGGTATGGCGCTGGTGCGGCTCGGCGACCGGGCGTCCGCCGCGCACCCGCTGGCCGACGTGGTCAAACCGGCGCTGCACGAGCTGAGCCGGCAGACCGGGATGACGGCGCGCGCCGCGATCAACGACGACGGCTACCCGATGTTCATCGCCCGGGTCGACGCCCCGGGCACCATCCGCTTCCACACCCCGCTCGGCGTGCGCGAGCTGCCGCACACCTCGGCCGCCGGTAAGGTGATCCTCTCCCTGCTGCCGCCCGCGGTGACCGACCGCATCGCCGAGGAGACCGGCCTGCCCTTCCGCACCCGCAAGACCATCACCTCGGCGGCCGAGCTGCGGGCCGAGCTCGACCTGACCCGCGAACGCGGCTACGGCGTGGACGACGAGGAGGACTCCGACGGGGTGCTCTGCGTCGCCTCCCCGGTCTTCGACCACACCGGGACGGTGCTCGGCGCGCTCTCCGTCACCGGCCTCAAGGGCGACCAGTCGGTACGCCAGATCACCGAGCTCGGCGGGGTGCTGGCCGAGGCCGCCGACCGGATCACCCGGGCGCTGGGCGGCCACCGGGCGCTCTAGCAGGGTGTCTATTTGATCCCCGACCGCAGGAAGCTGTTGATGAACTGCCGCTGCCCGATCAGGAACAGGGCGAGCAGCGGCGCCGTGACGATGACCGTACCGGCCGCCATCCGGGGCACGTCCAGGCCCGTCTCCGGGGCCAGGAACCGGACCAGGCCGACGGTCACCGGCCTGGTCTCGTCCGACACGGCGACGATCAGCGGCCAGAGGAAGTTGTTCCACTGGGTGGAGATCGACACCAGCGCGTACGCGACGATGCTCGGCTTGGCGGCCGGGACGAACACCTTCCACAGGATGCCCAGCCGGGAGGTGCCCTCGATCTGCGCCGCCTCCACCAGTTCGTCCGGCACCCCGAGGAACGCCTGGCGCAGGAAGAACACGCAGAACGCGCTGGCCACATAGGGCAGTCCCACCCCGGGCAGGGTGTCCAGCAGGCCGAAGCCGGCGATCGTCCGGTAGTTCTCCGACATCAGGACCTCGGGGAAGATCATGAGCTGGACCAGGACGAAGACGAACAGCGGTCCCCGCAGGGGGAATTCGAACCGGGCGAAGGCGTACGCGGCGAGCACCCCCACCACCAGCTGGGCGGCGGTGATCCCGGTGACCAGCAGCGCGGTGTTGAGGTAGTAGCGGCCGAACGGCGCGGCCTGCCAGGCCGAGGAGAGATCGGCGGTGCCCGACTCGAAGGCGCGGACGAAGACATAGAGCAGCGGGGCGGTCCAGAGCAGGCCGGCCAGCCACGCCAGCGCCGTCTCGACCCGGTCGGGCCAGCTGACGATACGGTCCACCTGGGGCTCCTAGCGGTAGTGGATCCGGCGGTCCAGCAGGCGGATCTGCAGGACGGCCAGGGCGACCAGGACGCCGATCACCAGCAGCGAGATCGCCGCGCCGTACTGCGGCCAGTGCTGGGCGAAGGTGACCCGGTAGATGTAGTAGAGGAGGAGGTTGCTGGAGTTGTCCGGGCCCCCCTGGGTCATCACGAAGACGAAGTCGACCATCTTGATGCTGTCGGCGAGCGCCACGATCGCCGCGAACAGCGTGGTCGGCATCAGCAGCGGGAAGGTCACCCGGCGGAAGTGCGTGAACCGGCCGGTGCCCTCCAGCAGGGAGGCCTCGTCCAGCTCGGGATCGATGGCCTGGAGCCCGGCCAGGTAGAAGATCATGAAGAACCCGGCCTCCTTCCACACCATCATCGCCATCAGGGACGGCAGCACCAGGGCGGTGTCGCCGAGCCAGTCCGGCCCGGTGATCCCGAACCAGCCCAGCACCTCGTTGATCACGCCGATGTTGGGCTGGTAGAAGTACAGCCAGATGACGGCGATCGCGACCACCGGCAGGATCGCCGGGGCGAACACGCCGGCCCGCAGCAGGGCCTTCCCGCGCAGCGCCCGCTGGAGCAGCACGGCGAGCAGCATGGCCAGCGCCAGCGAGACCGGGACGGTCAGCGCCGAGAACAGCAGGTTGTTGACCAGCGCCTTGCGGAAGACCTCGTCCTCGGCGAGGAAGCGGTAGTTGTCCAGGGTGGGCCCCTCGTCCCGGCGGTCCCGCAGGCTGCTGAGGACCGTCGAGACGAGCGGCTTCACCGTGAACAGGACGAGGAAGGCGAACGCGGGCACCAGCAGGGCGTACGCGAACACCTGGTCCGGGAGCCTGCGCGGCGCGGTGCGGGCTTTCACCGGTGGGTCTTCAGGATGGCGTCGATGTCGGACTGGGCCTTGTTCAGGGCCTGCCGCGGGTCGGCGCCCTTGAGCAGCACGGCCTGCAGGGCCGGTGCCAGGGTCTGGTAGACGACCCGGTCGCGGTCGGGCGTGGCCATCTCGGGGATGGCGTCGGCGACCGCGTCGTGCGGGGCCCTGGCCTGCGGGTGCTGCTTGAGGTAGGTCTGCATCGCCTCGGTGTTCCAGGCTGCTTCGGAGGTCGCGATGTAGCCGGACTTGATCGAGACGTCCGCGGCCCGCTCCGGCGTGGTGAGGAACCTGGCCAGGGTGACCGCGGCCTCCTGCTGCTTCCTGGAGACCCCCGCCTCGAACAGCATCAGGCTGCCGCCGCCGGTGGGCGCGCCCTTGCCGGCGCCCGCCGGGAGCGCGGAGACGCCCCAGTCGAACCCGGCCTTCTCCTGGATGGAGCCGATCCGCCCGGAGGTCGTCCACAGCATGCCGGTGGTGCCGGCCAGGAAGTCGTCGGTGGAGGTGCCCCAGGCGACCTCGGTGGTCGGGGCGATCTTCTGGGCGCCGAGCGAGGCCCAGAACTCCAGCGCCTTGACGTTCTGGTCGGAGTTGACGGTGACCTTGGTGCCGGCCCGGTCGCTGAGCGCGCCGTCGCCGCCGGCCTGCTGGACCAGCGCCTGGTAGAGCCAGTAGGCGGTACCGGTCGAAGTCGGGACGAACAGGCCCCACTTGGCGCCGGCCCCGCTCTGGACGGCCTTGGCGTCGGCGATCAGCTCGTCCCAGCTCGTCGGCGGCTTCTCGGGGTCGAGGCCGGCCTTCTTGAAGTAGTCCTTGTTCCAGTACTGGACGATGGTCGAGCGGGCGAACGGGACGCCCCAGACCTGGCCGTCCGCACCGACCGAGTTGGACATGAACTGCGGGTAGAAGCCGTCCTTCCACTTCTTGTCCGCGTCGCTGGTCAGGAAGGGGTTCCAGGCCGTCACGGCCTTGCGCTCGACCAGGTCGTGCATGAAGGACTGGTCCATGATGGCCAGTGCGGGCGCCTTCCTGGCGTCGATCGCGGTGTTGACGGCGGCCAGGGTCTGGTCGTAGTCGCCGGAGTAGACGCCCTTGACCTTGATCTCGGGGTGCTCCTTGGCGAAGTCCTTGAGGTAGCCGTCGATCAGCGCGCTGAGGGTACCGACCTGGTCGGGGTAGTAGAAGTCGATGCTGACGGCGCCGTCCTTGCCGCCGTCACCGCCCGGGCCGCCGGAGGCGGAGGAACAGCCGGCGACCGCGGTGAGCGCGAGCGCCGCGGCGGCGAGCGCCCGGGTGCGGGGAGAGAGGGACACGGGTATCTCCTGATGCTCTGTACAGCCGAGGATCGGTGGAACTGGCGAGGGGAAGACGGGGGTTCAGCGCGGGACGCCGGCCGGCCGGCGGACGTCGAGGCGGGCTCCCGTCCGGCGGTCGAAGAGGTGGCAGGCGGCGTACCGGGCGCCGAGGCGGTCGCCGCCGGGGCGGTGCTCGTCGGCGCGGACCCTGACCTGGACGGTGCGGCCGCCGACCCGGAAGGCGATCAGCCGGTCCGCGCCGAGGAGTTCGTCCCGGATCCGGACGGCCGGCAGGGTCAGCTCGCCCGGGCCCGGCGTCAGGTCCTCCGGGCGGATGCCGAGGACCAGTTCCTCGGGCAGCCCGTCCGGCAGGCCCCTGAGCAGGGCGGCGGCCTCGATCCGGAGGGGACCGTCGGCGGCGGTGCTGTCGACAGCGGTGCCGCCCCCGCCGGGACCGCCGAGCAGCAGCGCGGTGCCGTCCCGGCGGACGTCGAGCAGGTTCATCGGCGGGGAACCGATGAAGGACGCGACCCGGGTGGAGGCCGGGCGGGCGTACAGCTCCTCGGGGGCGGCGATCTGGTCGATGCCGCCGTCCCGCATGACGATCACCCGGTCGGCCATGGTCATCGCCTCGACCTGGTCGTGGGTGACGTACAGGACGGTCAGCCCGAGGCGCTGCTGGAGCTCGCGCAGCTCGGTGCGCATGTCCGCCCGGAGGCGGGCGTCCAGGTTGGACAACGGCTCGTCCATCAGGACGAGTTCGGCCCCGCTGACCAGGGCCCGCCCGAGCGCGACCCGCTGGCGCTGGCCGCCGGAGAGCTGGGCGGGGCGGCGGTTCAGCTGCTCCTCCAGGCGCAGCTGCCGGGCCGCCTCGGCCAGCCGCGCCGTCCGCTCGGCCTTCGGCACCCGGCGGGACCGGAGGCCGAAGAGGATGTTCTCGGCGACCGAGAGGTGCGGGAAGAGCGCGTAGTTCTGGAAGACCATCGCCAGCCCGCGTTCGGCGGCGGGCACCCGGGTGACCGAGCGGCCGCCGATCCTGAGGTCGCCGCCGTCCGCGCGTTCCAGGCCGGCCACGATGCGCAGGGTGGTGGACTTGCCGCAGCCGCTCGGGCCGAGCAGGGCGGCGAACTCGCCGCTGGGCACGGTGAAGTCGATCCCGGTCAGGGCCTGGTGGCGGACTCCCCTGGCACCCTGGTAGGTCTTCGAGATCTGCTCCAGTACCACGTCTGGCATGCCTGCCGGCCTTTCAAGTTCTGTGATTCCGAACATTGATCTGCGTGTCTGAACATGGTGGCGCGCCACCCGGTCGTGGCGGCGGCGCGCCGGTGACCTGCCGATGAAATGCGGATTGCCGCGTGGATCAGCCGGTCTTGGTGTAGTGCTGGAGGTAGAGGAAGATCGACTTCCAGCCGGAGCCGACGTGCACGATGTGCAGCTGGCCGCCCGACGGACCGAGGTCCCAGGCGGCGATGCCCTGCACCTCGTCACCCGGCTCGGCGTCCTGGTGGAACTCGTAGGCGACCTGGCCGGAGACCGGGTCGATCGAGAAGACGGACTTGCCGCTGTCGTCGACCGAGGCGTAGAGCCTGCCCTGCCACATGGCCGCGCCCTGGATCCGGCTCAGCGGCTGGGACAGGGTGACGGTCCTCACCACCGGCAGGGTGCTGCCGGCCGGCAGACCGAGCAGGTCGGACAGGCTGTAGGCGACCAGCCTGTCGGTGCCGTCCGCGGTGTTCTGCGACCACGGCGCGGTGTAGACCAGGCCGGCCGCGGCGTCCACCGCGACCCACGGCACGCCGCCCGGCATCTGCGCGAGCGGCAGCTGGAGGTAGCGGCCGGTGTAGCTGAGGTCGCTCGCGTTGTACAGCGCCAGCACCGGGTGCTGGTAGCCGTTCTTGCCGTCCTCGATCGGCGCGATCACATAGCCGCCGTAGTACTCGAGGTCGCCGATGTGGTCGCTCTTGAACGAGGAGCCGAGCGCCGACGGGATCGGGAAGGTGGAGGAGGCCACCTCGTGGTCGTTGGAGATGGTCGCCTTCACCATCCCGCCCGGGCCCGCGTAGTAGAAGTACGTGCCGTCGGTCGCCACGCCCTGCCCGCGCTCCAGCGCGTTGAATCCGGTCCACCGGTAGTACTGCGACGTCCGCGTCCAACTCGCGGCCTGCGCGGGGGTCGCCGCCGCGACGGCCACGGCCGCCACGAGGGCGGCGCTGATGCTGATCCGGCCCAGCTTCACTGCCACTCACCTCTACTGTTCTCGATTGTTCGGGATAGCAGAACGACGTTCTTTATCGCCAAGAGGATTACAACAGGGGCGTTCCAACAGGGTCAATGGGCGGAAGGTGAACGTCAGATGTCACCGGCCGAGGGGGCGCGGACACGGAAAAGCCCCGGGTGCCGCGCCTCCCCCCGTGAGGAGGCGCGACACCCGGGGCCTTGGGCCGGGCGGGTGCGGTCAGCCGTTGCGGGCCGCTTCGGGGCCGGTGATCCGCCGGAGCAGCGGGAGGGTCGAGGCGATGATCCCGAGCGAGGCGACCAGCCCGAGGACGACCAGGACGAAGTACGTCGTGCCCGGGGAGACCAGGTCGTAGCGCATCTGCGACTTGAGGAACATCGCCGCCGCCCCGAAACCCGTCCCGGTCGCGATCGCGGCCACCACCAGCAGCGGCAGCGCGCTCTCCAGCCCGATCACCCGTTGCAGCAGCCGCAGCGGCGCCCCGGTGAGCCGCAGCATCGCGAACGGCCGCCTGCGGTCGGAGAGACCCGCGACCACGCTCACCGCGAGGCTGCAGCCCGCGATGGGCAGGGTGGCGAGCAGCACCACGTTCGCCAGCTGGCGCCAGCCCGCCATCTGCCGCTGCTGCTCGGAGCCCCAGTCGCCGACCGTCCGGGACATGTAGTGCGGGTAGGCGCGGGTGAGGACGGTCCTGGTCTGCTCCATGGCCGCCGTCGAGCCGTCGGTGGTCGCGTAGATCATCTGGACCGGCAGCCGGCCGAGGGCCTCGGGGGTGATCGGCGCGGCGGGCCACTCCGTGTCGGCCTGCGACCGCAGGTCGAGGAACGCGTACAGCGGGATGGCCGCGGCGCTCGCGCCGGCCGGGCAGTGGCCGACCACCGGAATCCGGGCCAGGTCCGAGCAGAGCACCAGGCCGGGCGCGAAGGGGCGGGGGTCCGCCGGGTCCTTCGCGATCTTGTCCGGGTTGGCGTGCACCACCGCCAGGCCCTTGGCCCCCGGGACGGCCCGGACGTCCGCCAGGACGCGGTCGGGTACGGCGTCCGTCATCGGCGGTTCGTCCAGCATGGCACCGTGCTCCACCGCGGTCCGGGTCAGCGGATCGCCGGCCAGTGAGCCCCGGTTCTCGTTGATGGTGCCGATGATGCAGACGGTCGCGGTGGTGACGAAGAGGGCGAGGACCAGGCCGCTGACCGAGCGGAAGCCCGCCTTGGGGTCGTCCGCGAGCCGCCGGACGGCGATCAGCGTGGCGGGGCGGCTGGTGCGCAGGGCCACGGCCCGGGCGGCGGCCATGGTCAGCCAGGGCCCCGCGACCACCAGGCCCAGCATGACCACCAGGAAGCCGGTGAGGTAGGCCGCCGTCTGCCCGTCGGTGGTATCCGGGCGGCGGTCGACGAACCAGGCGAGTTCGGCGAGGCCGCCCAGCAGCGGGACCAGCCGCCAGGCCCGGGGCGGACGCGGGGTCACCCGGCGGGAGACGCCCAGCGGCGAGATGGTCACCCGGCGCAGCGCGAACCGGGCCGCGACCGCCGCCGCCACCGGGACGCCCAGGACGGTCCCCAGCACCTGGACGGCGGTCAGGGTCAGGTCGCCGGTGAAGAACCGTTCGCCGGTGAACGGCACGGTGGCGACCACCGGGCGCAGCAGGAGGAAGAGCGCGAAGCCGACGGCCGTCCCGGCGACGGCGGCCACCGTGGACTCCACCGCGGAGATCACCGACACCTGCCGGGGGGTGGCGCCGACCAGGCGCATCGCGGCGAACCGCTGCTCACGGGTGGCCGCGGAGAGGCGGGTCGCGGTGCCGATGAAGATGAGCACCGGGAAGATCAGCGCGCCGGCCACGACGGAGAGGATGAGCGTCATGGCGTCGCCCCGGACGCCGCCGCCCGGGCAGTCGTTGTCGCAGGCCGCGGGGAGCGTGGTGGCGATGGTGGTGACGGTCCTGGCCTCGGGCTGGGCCCTGACCTCCTCCGGGGTGCGGCCGATGACGGCGACCAGCGAGTCCGGGGACTGCAGGGCCTCGTCACCGAGGGTGCCGGCCAGCCGGCCGGGGAAGCGGTCGGCCAGCTCGACGGCCGGGGTCTCGCGCAGCAGCTTGGCGAGGGCCGGCGAGGCGTAGTACTCGCCGGGTGCCGGCACCGCGGCCAGGCCCGGCGGGACGGGCGCGGTCGGCCCGGTGGCGGCGACGTCCACCTCGAAGAGCCTGACGCCGTCGTGGTAGTCGGCGTGGGTCCGCCACCAGAGCGGGTCCACCGCCGCCGTCTCGGTGCGGGCGGCCGCCCCGGTGTTGTACCAGAGCACCCGGTCGTTGGCCTTGTCGACGGCGTTGATGCTGGCGAGCGTGGAGAGCAGCATGCCGACGCCGATGGCCACGGCGGCGGCGATGACGATCAGCCGGGCGATGGCCTCCCGGCCGCCGCTGACGGCGAGGCGGAGCGCGAACTCGATCACGAGGCGATCCGTCCGGCCGAGAGCGAGGTGGCCTTCCCGTCCCGGACGATCGCCTCGCGGTCGGCGTAGGCGGCGACCCGGGGCTCGTGGGTGACCAGGATGACGGTGGTGCCCTGTTCGCGGGCGGCGCCGACCATCAGCTCCATCACCTGCTCGCCGGTGAGCGAGTCCAGCGCGCCGGTCGGCTCGTCGGCGAAGAGCACCTGCGGGCGGGCGACCAGGCCGCGGGCGAGCGCGACCCGCTGCGCCTGACCGCCCGACAGCTCGCCGGAGCGGCGCCGCTCCAGGCCGTCCAGGCCGAGCCGGGCGAACCAGGGCCGGGCCTCGGCGAGGGCCGCCGTACGGCGGGTGCCGCCGAGCAGCAGCGGCAGGGCCACGTTCTCCTCGGCCGTCAACTCGGGGACGAGCTGGCCGAACTGGAAGACGAAGCCGAACCGGTCGCGCCGCAGGGCGCTGCGCTGGGCCTCGTTCATGGTGTCGATCCGCTGCCCGTCGAAGTGGACCTCCCCCGCGTCGGGGACGAGGATGCCTGCCAGGCAGTGCAGTAACGTCGACTTGCCGGAGCCGCTCGGGCCCATGATGGCGAGCACCTCGCCGGCGTCGACGGCCAGACCGGCGCCGCGCAGGGCGGGCGTCTCGCCGAAGGCGAGTTCGATGTCGCGGGCCTCGATCAGGTGGGTCATGACCGCACCGCCTCGGCGAGCGCGTCCAGCCGGGCGGTGGTCAGGTCGATCCAGCGCAGGTCGGCCTCCAGGTGGAACAGTCCGTGGTCGGCGAGCAGGGCGTCGACGAGCGCGCCCGTGCGCCGCAGTTCGGTCAGCTCGCGCATCCGCCGCAGGTGGGCGGCGCGCTGGGTGTCGAGGTACAGCTCGGCGTCGCGGCCGAGCATCAGGGCCAGGACGACCTTGGTGAAGAGCACCGTCTGAAGATTGGGCTCGGGCGACACCGGCTCGGTGAGCCAGGTCTCGAACTCCGTCACCCCGGCTTCGGTGATGACGTAGCGCTTGCGGTCGGGACCGTCACCGGGCTCCGCCTCGGCGGGCACGACCTTGCCGTCCCGGGCCAGTCGGCCGAGCGTGGCATAGACCTGGCCGTACGGCAGGGGCTTGCCCCGCCCGAAGAAGGCGTCGTAGTCGCGCTTGAGGTCGTAGCCATGGCTCGGCTCTCGCTCCAGCAGGCCCAGAAGGGTCAAAGGAACACTCATGAGCTGACCATACACCAGACGTATACTTCGAGTGTATAGCTGGCGAGAATAGTCCGCCGAGCTGCTCGAACATCGGTCAGGAGGCGGTCAGGAGGCGGTCAGGGCCGGCTGGGCGCTGACGCACGGGAGCGGCCGGGCCGGGCGGGACATGCGTGAGCAGGGGACGGCCCCACGTCCGTCCCCTGCTCCACACCGCGGCCCGGCGAGCCCCCACAGCAGGCCGGACCTCGCCGCGTCCCGGCAACAAGAGGACGCGGCCGGGACCAGCCTGCCCTGCCGCCCCCTCCCCCGCCGAGGGCCGAACGTCCCTGTCGTCAGGCCGCCGGTCCCGGTACGGGACCGGCCGGTACGGTCCGCTCAGCCCTTGTGCGCGGACCGGGAGCGGAGAGAGATTGGATGCCGAAGCCCGGCGAACACCCCGGAGGAGCACGCATCGTGTCCAGCACACCCCGCCCGACCCGGGCCGCGTCGCTGCCGCGGCGGGCGGGCCGGCACCTGCGACGGGCCCTCGGCGCCCGCCGCGATCCGCCCGTCCGACCGCTGGACCGGTCCCGCAGCCGGGCGTGGGCCGCGGCGCTCCTGGGCCTGCTCCTCGCGCTGTCCGCCGCCGTCGGCGCCGCGCTGCTCTCCTTCCACGCCGCCGACCATGACGCCTCGGCGGACCGCGCCCGGCTGCACCGGGTCGACGCCGTCCTGCTCACCGCGGCCCGGCCCGGCAACGCCGCGAACAGCCGCTGGGCGGGCGGCTACGAGAGCCGGGCCGACGTCACCGTCTCCTGGGCGTACCCCGACGGGCAGCAGCACACCGGCCGGGCCGAGGCGCCCCGCTCCGCCACCGCCGGGTCCACCGTCACCGTCTGGGTGGACGACGACGGCGGACGGGCCGACCCCCCGGCCACCCGGGTCGGCGTCGCGGTCGAGGCGGTCTGCACCGGCCTCTCCGGCTTCGCCGCCCTCGCCGCCGCGCTCGGCGGCGGCCTCGCACTGCGGCTGCGCGCCCTCGACCGGCGGGCCGACCAGGAGTGGCAGCGGTCCTGGGCCCGCCTGGAACCGCTCTGGAGCGGCCGCGGCAGCCGCAGCCCGGGCGGCCCGCAGGAGGGCTGAGCTGCGCCCATGGCCGATTCACCCGCAGCCGCGAGCCGCCACCCCACCCTTGAGCCGCCGGCCGAACCCGTCGACTGGGTCAGGGCGTTCGCGGAGATCTCGCACCGCACGGTGGAGCAGGTCGTCGAGGTCACGTCACCGTCGAACGGTGACACCGGCCGCACGGCCAAACGCCGCCGGCACTCGCAGTACGGGGCACCCGTGTACCTGCTGGTGGACCGCCAGGAACGCGCCTGCACGCTGTTCTCCCAGCCCGGGAAGCTCGGCTACACGCGTGTGGAGGGTCCGCACCCGTTCGGGACTCCCGTGCACCTGCCGGAGCCCTTCGGCCTCAGCCTCGACACCAACGGGTTCTGACGGCGCCCCACGCCTTAGTTGTCCCCGGCGCCCCCCGGGCGGGTCCAGGCCGGGGTGGGCCCGCCGGGGGCGGAGGTGGAGGCGCGGTGGGTGGCGGCGGCGACCGCGATCAGCAGGGTGAGCGCCACGGCCAGCGCGGTGGTGACGGTGGCGTGGAAGACCAGCAGGGCGCCGAGCAGGGCGCCGGCGAACATCCAGACGGCCGAGGCGAGGCGGCGGGCGCCCGCGCGGTCGGCGGCCAGGCCGGTCAGGGTCATGGTCAGCACGGTGGTGGTGAGGTCGGGGACCTTGAGGAAGCGCACGACGGCGTTCTGCAGGCCCATCGCGAAGCCGAGCAGGCCGATCAGGCCGTACCGGGCCGCGTCGGTGGTGTGGCCGGCCACGGCCGCCAGGGCGGTGCTGCCCGCCAGCAGGACCGCCTGGATCACGGCCGAGGCGACGAGCAGCCTTCCCCGGTGACCGGGCAGCCGCTCGCAGAGCCGGCCACCGGCGAACGCGCCCACCAGGAAGGCCGCCAGGGCGGCCAGCGAGGCGGTGGCGGAGAGCCCGGCCGCGCCGGCCAGGGCGAAGCCGAGGAAGACCACGTTCCCGGTCATGTTGGCGACGAAGACATGGCCGAGTTCGAGGTAACTGACCGCGTCCACCAGCCCGGTGACGACGGTGAGCACCAGCAGCATCGGTACCAGCGGGCCGTGGCGGCGGTCGGTCTTCACCCTGTGTCCTCCAGTGGTGCGCTTCGATGATCGCGGGTACTCCGTTCTACGCCCGTCGGCCCGGGATCCCGGTCAGGCGAGCACCGGGCGGGCCCGCAGGTCGGTCGGGGCGAGTCCGGAGGCTCGGCGGCTCAGTGGTTGAGCGCGACCTGGACGATCTTGACGACGACCAGGACCATCGCGACCAGCAGGTAGCCGCGCAGCGCGCCCATGCCGATCCTGTAGGCGGTGGAGACCGTGGGCCGGGCGAGGGTCTCCAGCGGCGGCATCCGCCAGTTCTCCCGCCCGGTGCGGTCGATGCGGTCCTTCTCGGTGCCGGTGCGCCGGCGGACGAAGGAGTACCCGGCGGCCGACACCCCGAGGACGCCGCAGACCGCCATGACGGTGAGGATGGTGTCGGCGCTGATGTCCGGGAAGAGCACGGCCGCGGTCAGGACCACCGAGAGGGTGACCAGGACGCCGACCACCGCCGCCGTGAAGGCGTTGGTCCGGGGCCCGTTGACCCAGGGGCCGAGGACGTCCTTGTCGTTGCAGAGCAGCAGCAGGAAGACCGAGGCGGACGGCAGCAGCACGCCGGCCAGGGTCTGGACGCCCTCGGTGAGCAGACCGAGCGGGGAGCCGGGGATCAGCACGATGGTGGCGGCCACCGTCACCAGGCCCGCGTAGACGGCGTAGAAACCCTTGGCCCCGCCCACGCCCCGGTGCAGCGAGTGCTTCACGCCGAGCACGTCGCCGACCGCGTACGCGGTGGAGAGCGAGACCGCGAAGGCCCCGATGATCGAGGCGTCCAGCAGCGCGATCGCGAAGAGCACCCCGGCGAGTTCGCCCGCCTTCACGGCCAGGCCGTGCGCGATGCCCGCCGCGTCGGTGAACTGCCCGAAGCCGTCGGTGCCCGCGAAGGCCGCGGCGGTGAAGCCCGTCATCGCGGCGGCGCCGACGACCACGACGACGATGCCGATCCACAGGTCGACCTTCTCGTAGGCCATGAAGCGCGGGGTGATCCGCTTGTCGATGACGTACGACTGCTGGAAGAACAGCTGCCAGGGGGCCACCGTGGTCCCGACGATGCCGATGATCAGCAACATCACGGTGGACAACTGCCCGGCGCCGCCCGGCAGGTTCGGCACGACGAGGTCACGGGCCATCCGCGTCGCCGACGGGTGGATCAGGAAGTAGACCGGTACCAGCAGCAGCGAGCCTGCGCACAGGGCGATGGCGATCCGCTCGAAGCGCCGGAACGAGCCGGTGAACGCGGAGGCGATGATGACCGCGGCGGCCAGCACGACGGCCAGGGCCTTGGGCAGTCCGAGGTAGCCGGCCGCGAGCGTGATGCCGATGAACTCGGTGACCAGCGTCAGCGCGTTCAGCAGCAGCAGGTCGATCACCGAGAAGGCGCCCCAGAACCTGCCGAACCGTTCCAGGATCAGCCGGGCGTGGCCCACCCCGGTGACGGCGCCCAGGCGGAGCACCATCTCCTGGTTGACGTAGAGGACGGGGACGAGCAGCAGCAGCGTCCACAGCAGGTGGGTGCCGTAGTTCTGGCCGGCCTGACCGTAGGTGGCGAAGGCGCCGGCGTCGTTGTCGCCGACCATCACGATCAGGCCGGGACCAATGACCGCGAGCAGCGTCCTGAGCCGGGCGGAGAGCCCGTGGCGCGGGGTGTCGTCGTCGAGGCGGATGGTGCCGAGGGCGCCCTTGATGTCGCCCAGGTGGGCGTCGTCCAGTACGGCCGCACGCGGCGTGGGAACCTCGGGGTCGAGCATCACGTTCGTCATGACGTGCCTCCCTGACCCCTTCTCTGCGAGGGGGCCGGTCGGGGGCGCGCAGCAGCGATCCCCCCTGCGGGCGCACGGCACCGCGGCCCGCGGCGGCAAAGGGCCGGGCGGGCATGGCGGCGCGCCGGACGCGCGTCACGGCCGGGCCGGGGGCGGCGGGGCATGACGGTGCGTCAGGAGTACGCGCGGGGGAGGTTGTTACCGCGTGCCGGGGGTGAGCGAAAGCAGGCGGGGGCCGGGGCGACTGTGGCCCGGACTACTACTGTCCATGTCTCTCGCCTCCTCCCGGCCGGCGACGCACCACGGGTGCGCCGGATCGACACGGCAAGGAGCGGGCCGACCCGCCGGGCCGGCACACCCCTACTCGTCAGAGCTTTGGCACTTCACGGCGTAATCCCCTTGGCGGGGAAGCCACTTGGGATCAACCCTTAAGTCGGGAGGATCTGTCCTGAACCTGGGCGTCTCTCGACGTCGTCGGGTCAGTGGCCTGTGTCCGTGAAGACGCCTCACCGAACGAGGTGCCTTCTTCGTCTTCTGTCAAACCTTGAGAAGCATAGCCCCTCCGCCGAACGGGTCTCTACAGCTTTGTAGAAGCTTGACCGGGACCTGGGCGAAAGCGGGTGGAACGGGGCCCGCTCCCGGCCCGGGGGTGTCCGGGGCGGGAGCGGGCGGCGCGGGCGGCAGGCCTCAGAGGGCGAGCGCGGGGCGGTGGTGGTCGAGCCAGAGCGCGAGGTCCACCACCCGCTCCAGCCGCAGCCGGTGGCCCCACTCCAACTGGTCGGCCGGGGTGTCGAGGCTGGCCTTGATGACGGTCTCGTCGGCGATGTCGCGGACGTGCGGCGCGTCGAGCGCCTCCCGGGCGAGCCGCTGAAGGCCGCTGTTGTAGTCGGCGTGGTGGGTCGCCGGGTAGTGGTTCTTGGGCCGCCACAGCACCGAGTCGGGGGCCAGGCCCTGACCGGTGGCGCGCAGCAGGCTCTTCTCCCGGCCGTCGTAACTCTTCATCGACCAGGGGGCGTTGAAGGCGTACTCGACCAGCCGGTGGTCGCAGTAGGGGACGCGGACCTCCAGCCCCTGGGCCATCGAGAGGCGGTCCTTGCGGTGCAGCAGCTGACGCAGCCAGCGGGTCAGCGAGAGGTGCTGCATCTCGCGCTGGCGGTGCTCGGCGGCGCTCTCGCCGTCCAGGTGCGGGACGGCGGCCAGCGAGGTGCGGTAGGTGTCGTCGCGGAACTCGCCGATCCGCAGGTGGGCGGCGAGGTCGGGGTTGATCGGCATGGCGGCCTCGTCGCCGGTGACCAGCAGCCACGGGAAGGTCTGCGCGGCGAGCGCCTTGGGGTTGTGGAACCACGGGTAGCCGCCGAACACCTCGTCCGCGGCCTCGCCGGAGAGGGCGACGGTGGAGTGCTTGCGGATCTCGCCGAACAGCAGGTAGAGCGAGGTGTCCATGTCGCCGACGCCGATCGGCGAGTCACGGGAGACGACCACGGCCCGGCGGTTCTCGATGTCGAGCAGGGTGCGCGGGTCGAGGACCACGGTGGAGTGGTCGCTGCCGATGAAGGCGCCGGCCTCGGCGGCGTACGGGGTGTCGTGGCCGGTGCGCAGCACGTCGCCGGTGAACTGCTCGGCCTGGTCGCTGTAGTCGACGGCGTAGGAGCGCAGCTTGGCCTGCGGGCCTTCGGACAGCCGGAGTTCGTCGGCGACGAGCGCGGTGACGACGGTGGAGTCGAGGCCGCCGGAGAGCAGGCTGCAGAGCGGGACGTCCGCCTCCAGCTGGGCGCGGGCGGCGCGGTTGACCAGCGAGCGCACCCGCTCGACGGTGGTGTCCAGGTCGTCGGCGTGCGGGCGGGCCTGGAGCTCCCAGTAGCGGCGCTCGCGGATGCCGTCCCGGTCGAGTACGAGCAGGCCGCCGGGGTGCACCTCGCGGACGCCGGCCCAGACCGTGGGCCCGGTGTTGAACAGCAGGCTGTAGGCCTCGCGCAGGCCGTCCGCGTCGACGGCGGGGGTGACCTCGGGGTGGGCGAACAGGGCCTTGGGCTCGGAGCCGAAGGCGAGTCCGCCGCCGACGGCGGTCCAGAACAGCGGCTTGACGCCGAGCCGGTCGCGGACCAGCAGCAGCCGCTCGGCGCGCTCGTCCCAGATCGCGAAGGCGTACATGCCCTCCAGCCGGTCGACCAGGGCGTCGCCCCACTCCTGGTAGGCGCGCAGCACCACCTCGGTGTCACTGCGGGTCTCGAACCGGTGTCCCCTGGCGCGGAGTTCGGCGCGGAGCTGGTGGTGGTTGTAGACCTCGCCGCTGTAGGTCAGCACCACGCCCGGGTTTTCCTGGCGGTCGGCCATGGGCTGGGCGCCGCCGTCGATGTCGATGACGGCGAGGCGGCGGTGACCGAGCGCGGCGTGGGCACCGAGCCAGATCCCGCCGGCGTCGGGCCCGCGCAGGGCCATGGTCGCGGTCATCGCCTCGATGACGGGGGCGCTGTGGCGGACGTCCTGATGAAAGGACACCCAGCCGGTGATTCCGCACATGCGCGTGCACTCCTTGTGGCGGACAGAGTCGGACGGAGCAGGTGGAGCGGGTGGGACAGGCGGGGCGGGTGGGTCGGACGGGCCGTCGCCCGGCGGCGCCCGGTCCACCAGTCGGGCGGTGGTCACCTGCGGTTCCAGCGGAATCGGACACATTTTCTGCCACCCCGATGGCACGAGCGGTCGTCGCCCTGCATATATAGTTCACCTGCATATGCAGCTGAACAGCTCAATGAGGGGGAAAGTGTGTCCCGCACCGATCCGATCAGGACCGCCGGCCAGGCCGTCCTGCGTCTGCAGAACGTCACCCGGGTCCACGGGCAGGGCGCGTCCGAAGTGCACGCGCTGCGCGGGGTCGAACTCACCGTGCACGCCGGAGAGTTCGTCGCCGTGATGGGCCCTTCCGGGTCCGGCAAGTCCACCCTGCTGACCCTGGCGGGCGGCCTGGACGCCCCGAGCGCCGGCCAGGTGCTCGTCGAGGGCTCCCCGCTCGGCGGGCTCAGCCGGGGGCGGCTCTCCGCCGTCCGGCGCCGCTCGATCGGCTACGTCTTCCAGGACTACAACCTGATCCCGGCCCTCACCGCCGCCGAGAACATCTCGCTGCCGCGCGAACTGGACGGTGTCTCCGGCCGCGCCGCCCGCCGCGAGGCCCTCGCCGCCCTGGAGGAGATGGGCATCCCGGAGCTCGCCGACCGCTTCCCCGACGACATGTCCGGCGGCCAGCAGCAGCGCGTCGCCATCGCCCGCGCACTGATCGGCGAACGCCGGCTGCTGCTGGCCGACGAGCCCACCGGCGCGCTCGACTCCGCCACCGGAGAGTCCGTCCTCGCCGTCCTGCGGGCCCGCTGCGACGCCGGGGCCGCCGCCATGATGGTCACCCATGAACCGGCCCACGCCGGCTGGGCCGACCGCGTCGTCCTCCTGCGCGACGGACGGATCGTCGAGGAGCGCACCCGCCGCCCCGACGGGACGCTCCGCGACCTCGGCGCCGGCCACCCGGAGGTGGCCCGGTGAAGCTCAGCGCCTGGCGGGTCGCCCTGCGCATCGCCCGCCGCGACGCCCTGCGCGCCAAGGGCCGCAGCGCCCTCGTCGTCGCCATGGTCGCCCTGCCCGTCATCGGCGTCACCGGCGCCGACATCGTCCACCGCAGCGGACAGCTCACCCCGGCCGAGCGCGTCGAGCGGGTGATGGGCGGCTCCGACGCCCTGATCAGCGCCCTCGCCCCGGGCCGCACCGTCGAGCAGGCCCCGTTCGCCGACGACGGCACCCTCACCCGCACCGCCACCCCCGGGAAGCCCGCCACGCCCGAGGAGACCAAGGGCGCGGCCGTCGAACCCGCCACGCTGGTGGCCTCGTTGCTGCCCCAGGGCAGCGTCCTCACGGCGGCCCGGCCGGGCCCCGAGGCCAGCGCCGGCTCCCGCGAGGGCCTGCTCCGCACCGACACCGCCGAGGCCGACCTCACCGACCCGGTCTGGGCCGGGCGGCTCGATGTGGTCGACGGCCGCGCCCCCGGCGCCCCGCACGAGGCGGCCGCCACCCGGGCCTTCCTCGAACGGTCCGGGCTGCGGCTCGGCGGGACGACCGCGGTCAAGGGGCTGGACCGCACCCCCTTCACCATCACCGGCGTGGTCGAACACCCGGGCGACCTCAGGAAGGTCGAACTCGTCGCCCGCCCCGGGGAGCTGATCACCCCGCTGGCCGAGGCCCGGGACAGGGACAGGCCCGTGGCCGGTATCGGGTCGGCGGACGAGAAGCCGGTGAGCACGGACGCCTGGCTGGTCCGGCTCCCCGCCGGGGCGGTGATCGACTGGGCCAAGGTGCGGGAGTTCAACGCGTACGGCTACACCGTCACCTCCCGCTCCGTCGCCCTCGACCCGCCGGACCGCTCGGCCGTCCCCTACTACCGGGACGGCCCCCGGTACGCCGAGACCTCCGCCCGGACCACCACCGCCGTCATGGTGGCCACGGTCACCGGCATGGCGCTGCTGGAGGTCGCCCTGCTCGCGGGCCCCGCGTTCGCGGTCGGCGCCCGCCGCTCGCGCCGTCAGCTCGCCCTGCTCGCCGCCGCCGGCGGCAACCGGACCCACGTGGGCGCGGTGGTGCTCGGCGCGGGCGTCGTCCTCGGCCTGGCCGGTGCGGTGACGGGTGTCGTCCTCGGGATCGGCCTGGTCGCGCTGGTGCGGCCCTGGATCGAACGGGCGGGCGGCAGCCGCTTCGGCCACTTCGACCCGGCGCCGCTCGACCTGGCCGCCATCGCCGGCATCGGCGTGGCCACCGCCCTGCTCGCCGCCGCCCTGCCCGCCCTGCAGGCCGCCCGGCGGAGCGTCACCGCGGGCCTCTCCGGCCGCGACACCGTCAACGCGCCGAACCGCTGGATCACCCTGCTCGGCCTGGTGATGCTGGCCGGCGGCGCCGCGCTCGCGCTCTACAGCGCGGGCAGCGGCACCGGCATGCCCGGCACCCCGGTGGCCGGCGGGTACGACGCCCGGACGCTCGGCGTGCTGGGCGGCTCGGTCAGCGCCGAACTCGGCCTGCTCGCCTGCACCCCGGTACTGATCTCGCTCTTCGGACGGCTCGCCCGCTTCCTCCCGATCGCGGCCCGGCTCGCCCTGCGCGACTCGGCCCGGCACCGTTCCAGGACCGCACCCGCCGTCGCCGCCGTCATGGCCGCCGTCGCCGGTGCCGTCGCGGTCGGCGTCTACACCGCCAGCACCGACGCCCAGGCCCGGCAGGACTACCGGCCGCAGACGCCGAACGGCGCCGTCACCCTGACCACCGGCGTCGACAGCCCCGACCTGCCGAGGCTGCGCGCCACGATGGAGCAGGAGCTGCCGGACCTCGGCCCGCGCGGCGACCTCTACCAGGCCGTCTACCGCTTCTGCGCCAACTGCTCCAGCACCGTCCACCCCAAGGGCGGCGACCGGACCAGGCGGTTCGCCGGCCAGGGCCGGCTGGTCGTCGGCGACGACGCCGTCCTGCACAACCTGTTCGCCGTGCACGATCCGGCCGCCGAGCAGGCGCTCGCCGCGGGCAAGGCGGTCGTGTTCGACCCCTCCTACCTGTTCGACGGCAAGGCCGTGTTCCAGCTGCGCGGCGGCGGCGCCCCGTTGCAGCCCGGCGAGATCCCCGCACCGGACGTCCAGGAGGTCGGCGTGGAGGCCGTCCTGGTCGACAACCCGTCGGCCGCCCGGTACGGACAGGTCCTGGTGAACCCGGCGACGGTGCACAGGCTCGGGCTCTCCGCCCAGGCGACCGGTGCCATCTGGCTGCCCGCCACGCCGCCGGACGACAAGGCGCAGCAGCGCGCCGACGCCGCAGCCGCCCGGCTGGACCGGATGGCCGGCGTCGGGGTGGAGCGCGGCTACCAGCCCAAGAGCGACCTGGTCACCCTGTCGCTCAGCGGGTTCGCCGCCCTCGTCGTCCTCGGCGCGGCCGGCATCGCCACCGGCCTCGCGGCCGCCGACTCCAGGCACGACCAGGCCACCCTGGCGGCCGTCGGCGCCCCGCCCCGGATCCGCCGCACCCTGGCCGGACTGCAGTGCGCGCTGATCGCGGCTCTCGGGGCCGTCCTGGGCACGGTCAACGGATTCGTCCCGGCGATGAGCCTGCTCAAGGTCCGCACCGCCGGCGGCCTCGACGGCGGCTCGGCACCGGTCACCGCGCCCTGGGTGCTGATCGCCCTCACCGCGCTCGTCCTGCCGGTGGTGGCCGGGCTGATCACGGCGGCGTTCACCCGCTCGCGGATCCGGCTGACCCGGCGCGTCTCCTGACGCGGGCTCACCGCGGGTGGCCCGTCTCCGGTCCGGAGGCGGGCCACCCGGCCGTCCGGGCCGGGCCTGTCACCCCTGGACGCGGCCGGCCAAGGCCCCGGGCGGAACGCGTTTCGCCGTCCGGGCCGGACAGTGCCCCCGAACCGCCCGTCCAGCAGGCTCGCGCACGCCGGTTCCGGTGCACTCCACCCGGTCCGGAGTGGACCGACGCGGCAGAGCGAGGGAAAGGTCACACTCCCCGCCTCTCCTGCACGCCCGCCGCCGGACGCTAACCTGCCGGACATGACGGTCCCGCCCGAAGGGCTTCCCCTGGCCGCCGAGTTCCCGGCAGCACACCGTGAGCAGTGGCAGCACCTCGTCGAGGGTGTGCTGCGCAAGTCGGGTGCCCAGCCCGCGGACGGCGCGGCGGCCGAGGAGGCGCTCACCACCGCGCTCCAGGACGGGCTGCGCGCCCGCCCGCTGTACACCGCCGAGGACGCCCCGGCCACGCCCGGTCACCCCGGCTTCCCGCCGTTCGTCCGGGGCGGCCGGCCGCAGGGCTCCGCCGTCTCCGGCTGGGACGTCCGCCAGCGGCACGCCGACCCGGACCCGCGCCGCACCAACGAGGCGGTGCTCGCGGACCTGGAGAACGGCGTCGGCTCGCTCTGGCTGGAGCTGGGCGGCGCGGGCCTGCCGGTCGCGGCGCTGCCCGAGGTACTGTCCGGCGTCTATCCGGACCTGGCCGCCGTGGTGCTCGACGCCGGCGCCGAATTCACCGACGCCGCCGAGCGGTTGTTCACGCTCTACCGGGAGCGCGACGTCTCCCCCGGCGCCGCCGCGGGCAGCCTCGGCGCCGACCCGCTGGGCCTCCAGGCCAGGACCGGCCGGGCCGAACGCACCGACGCGCTGCTCGCCGAGGCCGGCGCGCTCGCGGCCCGCTGCGCCGACGGGTACCCGGGCGTCCGGGCACTGACCGTCGACGCCCTCCCCTACCACGAGGCCGGCGCCTCCCCCGCGCAGGAGCTCGGCTGCTCGCTCGCCACCGCCGTCGCCTACCTGCGTGCGCTCGGTGCCGCCGGGCTCTCCGTCGACGCCGCCTTCGGGCAGCTGGAGTTCCGCTACGCGGCCGACGCCGACCAGTTCCTGACGATCGCCAAGTTCCGTGCGGCGCGCCGGCTCTGGGCCCGGGTGGCCCAGGTGTCGGGGGCCGCACCCGAGGCCTCGGCGCAGCGCCAGCACGCCGTCACCTCCACGGTGATGACGACCGCGCGCGACCCGTGGGTGAACATGCTGCGCACCACCGTCGCCTGCCTGGCGGCCGGGGTCGGCGGGGCGGACGCGGTGAGCGTGCTGCCGTTCGACAGCGCGCTCGGCCTGCCGGACGCGTTCGCCCGCCGGATCGCCCGCAACACCCAGGCGATCCTGCTGGAGGAGTCCCACCTGGCGCGGGTGATCGACCCGGCCGGCGGCTCCTGGTACGTGGAGCGGCTGACCGACGAGCTGGCCCGGGCCGCCTGGGCCTGGTTCCAGGAGATCGAACGGGCCGGCGGCCAGCAGGCCGCGCTGGGCTCCGGACTGGTCGGCGAGCGGATCGCCGCGACCTGGGCGGAGCGCTCGGTCGCGCTGGCCAGGCGGCGCGAACCCGTCACCGGGGTCAGCGAGTTCCCGAACCTGGACGAGCAGCCGCTGGTCCGCGAGCCGGCCCCGGCCGGGCCCGCCGGCGGGCTGCCCCGGGTGCGGCGCGCCGAGGCCTACGAGGCACTGCGCGACCGCTCGGACGCGCGGCTGGCCGCCACCGGGGAACGGCCGCGGCTCTTCCTGGCCTCGATCGGCACCGCGTCGGCGCACACCGCGCGCACCACCTTCGCCGCCAACCTGTTCCAGGCCGGCGGCATCGCGACCACCGCCGCCGAAGGCACCGACGCCGCCGCGCTGGCCGAGGCGTTCACCGCCAGCGGTGCCCGGGTGGCCTGCCTCTGCTCCAGCGACCGGCTGTACGGCGAGCACGCCGAGACCGTCGCCGCGGCGCTGAAGGCCGCCGGGGCCCGGCGGGTGCTGCTGGCCGGGCGGCCGGGCGAACAGCGGGAGGCCTACCGGCGGGCGGGCGTGGACGAGTTCGTCTTCGCGGGCGGCGACGCCGTCGCCGTGCTGACCGCCCTCCAGGACGAGATCCTGAGCGGGGCCCGGGACGAGATCCTGGACGAGACCACCGAGATCGGAGTGGCGCGATGATCCCCGACTTCACCGAGATCGGGCTGGACGGGGACACCGGCCCGGACGTCACCGACGGGCAGTGGCGGTCCGCCTGGCGGCAGGCCACCGGCAAGGACGTCGAGGAACTGCTCTGGGACACCCCCGAGGGCATCGGCGTCAAACCGCTGTACACCGCGGACGACCTGGCCGGCCTGGACTTCCTGGGCACCTACCCCGGCATCGCCCCGTACCTGCGCGGCCCGTACCCGACCATGTACGTCAACCAGCCGTGGACGGTCCGGCAGTACGCCGGGTTCTCCACCGCCGAGGAGTCCAACGCCTTCTACCGCCGCAACCTGGCGGCCGGTCAGAAGGGCCTCTCGGTCGCCTTCGACCTGCCGACCCACCGCGGCTACGACAGCGACCACCCGCGGGTCACCGGTGACGTCGGCATGGCGGGCGTGGCGATCGACTCCATCTACGACATGCGCCAGCTCTTCGACGGCATCCCGCTGGACCGGATGTCGGTGTCGATGACCATGAACGGCGCGGTGCTGCCCGTCCTGGCGCTGTACATCGTGGCCGCCGAGGAGCAGGGGGTGGCGCCCGAGAAGCTGGCGGGGACCATCCAGAACGACATCCTCAAGGAGTTCATGGTCCGCAACACCTACATCTACCCGCCGCAGCCGTCGATGCGGATCATCTCGGACATCTTCGCGTACACCTCGCAGAAGATGCCGCGGTACAACTCGATCTCCATCTCCGGCTACCACATCCAGGAGGCCGGGGCCACCGCCGACCTGGAGCTGGCCTACACCCTGGCCGACGGCGTGGAGTACCTGCGGGCGGGCCTGGACGTCGGACTGGACGTGGACGCCTTCGCGCCCCGGCTGTCGTTCTTCTGGGCGATCGGCATGAACTTCTTCATGGAGATCGCCAAGCTGCGCGCGGCCCGGCTGCTCTGGGCCAGACTGGTCAAGGAGTTCGGCCCGAAGAACCCCAAGTCCCTGTCGCTGCGCACGCATTCGCAGACCTCGGGCTGGTCGCTCACCGCGCAGGACGTGTTCAACAACGTCACCCGCACCTGTGTGGAGGCGATGGCCGCCACCCAGGGCCACACCCAGTCGCTGCACACCAACGCGCTGGACGAGGCGCTGGCCCTGCCCACCGACTTCTCCGCCCGGATCGCCCGCAACACCCAGCTGCTGCTCCAGCAGGAGTCCGGCACCTGCCGCGTCATCGACCCGTGGGGCGGCTCCGCGTACGTCGAGAAGCTCACCCACGACCTGGCCCGCCGCGCCTGGCAGCACATCCAGGAGGTGGAGGCGGCCGGCGGCATGGCCAAGGCCATCGACGCGGGCATCCCCAAGCTGCGCGTGGAGGAGGCCGCGGCCCGCACCCAGGCCCGGATCGACTCGGGCCGCCAGCCGGTGATCGGCGTCAACAAGTACCGGGTGGAGAGCGACGAGCAGATCGAGGTGCTCAAGGTCGACAACTCCTCGGTGCGCGCCCGCCAGATCGAGAAGCTGCGCCGGCTGCGCGACGAGCGCGACGAGGCCGCCTGCCGGGGCGCGCTGCACGCGCTGACCCGGGCCGCCGAGGCGGGCCCGCAGCGCGGCGGCTCGCTGGACGGCAACCTGCTGCACCTGGCCGTCAACGCGGCCCGGGCGAAGGCCACCGTCGGCGAGATCTCGGCCGCCCTGGAGAAGGTGTACGGCCGGCACTCCGGCCAGATCCGTACCATCTCCGGCGTGTACCGTGACGAAGCGGGGCCGTCGGCCTCCGTACAGCGCACCCGTGACCTGGTCGAGCGGTTCGAGCGGGCCGAGGGCCGCCGACCGCGCATCCTGGTCGCCAAGATGGGCCAGGACGGCCACGACCGCGGCCAGAAGGTGATCGCCACGGCCTTCGCCGACCTCGGCTTCACCGTCGACGTCGGACCGCTGTTCCAGACCCCGGCCGAGGTCGCCCGCCAGGCCGTCGAGGCGGACGTGCACATCGTCGGCGTCTCCTCGCTGGCCGCCGGACACCTCACCCTGGTGCCCGCGCTGCGCGCCGAACTCGCCGAGGCCGGGCGCGAGGACATCACCATCGTGGTCGGCGGGGTGATCCCCCCGCAGGACTTCGACGCCCTGTACGAGGCGGGGGCGACGGCCGTCTTCCCGCCCGGCACGGTGATCCCGGACGCCGCCTACGACCTGCTGGGGACGCTCGCCGCCGACCTCGGCCACGAGCTGTGAGATTTTGATCGCATGCCTCCACGGACGATCGACCTCGACAGCTACGTGACGGGTGTCCTGGACGGCTCGCGCGCCCACATCGCGCGCGCCGTCACCCTCGTCGAGTCCACCCGGCCCGACCACCGCGTGCTGGCCCAGCAGTTGCTCCAGCGGCTGCTGCCGCACGCGGGCGGGGCGGTCCGGGTGGGCATCACCGGTGTGCCCGGTGTCGGCAAGTCGACCTTCATCGACTCCTTCGGCACGATGCTCACTTCGTCGGGACACCGGGTCGCGGTGCTCGCCGTGGACCCGACGTCCTCCCGCACCGGCGGCTCCATCCTGGGCGACAAGACCCGGATGGAGCGCCTCGCCGTCGACCCGCACGCCTTCGTCCGCCCCTCCCCCACCTCCGGCACCCTCGGCGGCGTCGCCAAGGCCACCCGGGAGTCGATGGTGGTGATGGAGGCGGCCGGCTACGACGTCGTGCTGATCGAGACGGTGGGAGTCGGCCAGTCCGAGACGGCGGTGGCCGGGATGGTGGACACCTTCCTGTTGCTCAGCCTGGCCCGCACCGGGGACCAGCTGCAGGGCATCAAGAAGGGCGTACTGGAGCTCGCCGACGTCATCGCGGTCAACAAGGCGGACGGCCCGCACGAGACCGACGCCCGCGCCGCCGCGCGCGAACTCGCCGGCGCGCTACGGCTGTTGCAGGCCCCGGACGCGCCCTGGACACCCCCGGTCCTCACCTGCAGCGGCCGGGACGGCGCCGGACTCGACGTACTGTGGGAACGGCTCCAGCAGCACCGCAAGGTCCTCGACGCCACCGGCGCGCTGGCGACGAAGCGGCGCGACCAGCAGGTCGAGTGGACCTGGGCCATGGTCCACGACCAGCTCTACGCCCGCCTCCACGAACACCCCGAAGTACGGCGCTTGGCCCCCGAGCTGGAGGCCCAGGTCCGCGCCGGCTCCCTCCCGGCCGGCCTGGCCGCCCAGCAGATCCTGGACAGCTTCTTCGGCGCCTCCTAGGTCCACGAAGCGCCTCGACTCGCACGCGATGTCGAGGCGCTTCGTCGTACGGTCAGGCGGCACGGCCGCGCGAACTGTCCCGCGCCGTCCACGACACCGCCGCCGATGTCGGCGTCGACGTGCAGCCGCCGCCCCCGGCCGAGCTCGCGGCCGGGCTCACCGCCGCATGGGAGACCTACCGGCTCCGGCGACACCGTCCGCTCGGCCATGGTCGCGTCCGGCCGGTCGTGGATCTACATGCGGGATGCCCGGCTCGACCAGGCGGAGGAGACCGCACGGGCGTCGTACGAGTCGATCGAACCCCACTACGGGCACCGGGAGCTCGGCCTGCTCGCCACCTACGGGTGACACGTCACGTTCGCCGCCGTCGTCGCGGCCCGTCAGGGCAACGTCGACGGGGCCGACGACTTGCTGTCCCAAGGCCACGCGGTCGCCGCCCGGATGGGCCGGGACGTGACCGTGAACGGCACGGCGTTCGGGCCGGCCACGGTCACCGCGCAGGCCGTCGGCACTGCCGTATCGACCGGCCGCCCCGGCAAGGCGCTCGGCCTGTTCGAATCGATCGGCGACACCTCCAGCCTCACGCCGTCCGCGCGGAACCGCCTGCTGCTCGACATCGCCCTTGCACAGGCGGACACCCGACAGTCGGACACCGCGCTGGACACCCTGCTGGAGGTCTGCTCGACCGCCCCCGGTTGGGCCTACCGTTACCAGTACGGGCTGGACTACACGTTCCCCGTCACGCGCCTGGTCCTCTCGGACCTGTACCTGTTCCACTCCTTCACCGCCCCGGCCGACGAGATCGCCACACACCTGCGGCAGATCGGCATGTGGCTCGACCAGGGCGCGTGGCGCTCGAAGGGCGACGGTGTGTGGGCGAAGGGTGACCTGCGGGTCGCCGTTGCCGAGTACGACGACCACCCACAGGACGAGCGTGCCGGGCGCCCCACGCCGACCGGCTTCCGGTCCGTCGACCTGTGCTTCATCTCGGAGGACTTCAAGGTTCCGCGCACCGTGCGGAACCTGCCGTGGGACGTTCTCGCGGGCGGCATGCGGATCAAGGACCGACGTGGAGAGCCGACGATCGCGCCCGACCTGACGCCGATCCTGGACTTCCTGCCGTTTCAGGTCGAGGTCGGCTGCGGCACGTCGATCGAAGCCGGTATCCCGCCGCTGCACTACCTGCACGAGGTGTACCGGGTCACCGACCGCCGCGACAACACCCTGACGCAGTCCCACGCTTTCACCCTCAGCCACGAGGCTGACACGCTGATCCCAGAGATGCTGCTCAGCGCCGACACCAAGGCACCCGACCTGGTCGCGATGTTCCGCGCATACTTCCTGGCCGAGCCGACGGCCGCGCACCGCGCGCTCAAGGCCCTCCACACCACCGGCCATTTGGTGTCGGCCCGGTGATCACGCACAACTTCGACAGCCTCTCGGCGCGGGCCGGGCTGCCCGAGGTCTTCGTCCGCCGCTATGACCAGAAGATCCCACCGGTGCCGCTGCTGCCCGAGGCCCGGGCCCTGCTGGTCGTCGGCTTGCACGCAGACCGGCGCGCGGTCCAGCAGCGCGCCCGCGAGATGGATATGCGCATCTTTTACGTCGACCCCGAAGGGCTGGTGGAGAACGGCACCTTCAAGCCCTGCCCGATCGAGGGAGCCCATACCGGCGACGTGGTCGTGCGGCAGGCCGCGATCCCTGCCCTGCGCCGGCTGTGCGAGTTGCCGAACGTCTCCGCGTGACGGTCCATCACATGTCGGTCAGTTGGGCCCCGCCGGGCCGGTAGCGTCGCGGGAGCGCGCACGCCCGCGCGCCCCGCGACCACTCCATCCGACAAGGACCACGATGCGCGTTTCCGTGATCGGCTGCGGCCACCTCGGCATCCCCCACGCCGCCGGAATGGCCCACCTCGGCCACGAAGTCCTGGGCGTCGATCTCGACGCAGCCAAGATCGACCAGCTCAACCAGGGCGAAGCCCCGATCTTCGAAGCCGGGCTGCCCGAACTGCTCGCCAAACACACCGGCTCCGGGCAACTGCGGTTCACGACCAGCATCGCCGAGGCCGCCGCGTTCGCTGACGTGCACTTCCTCGCGGTCGGAACCCCGATCGACGCCGACGGCCGGTCCTACGACCCGGGACAGGTCTTCGGGGCCGCTCGGACGCTCGCGACGCACCTGACGCGGCCGTGCACGATCATCGGGAAGTCGACCGTCACCGTCGGCACCACCGCCCACCTGACGCGGCTTGTGCAGCGGCTCGCCCCGGCCGGCGAAGCCGTCCACGTCGTGTGGAACCCCGAGTTCCTGCGCGAAGGCCACGCCGTCGAGGACACCCTTCGCCCGGATCGGCTGGTGGCCGGGCTCACCAGCCCTGACGCCGAAGCCGTCGTGCGTGAGGTGTTCGCGCCGATTCTGGCGGACGGCTGCCCGCTGTTCGTCACCACCCCGGAGACGGCCGAGCTGATCAAGGGCGCCGCGAACACCTTTCTCGGCCTCAAGGTGTCGTTCGTCAACGCCGTCGCGGACATGTGCACCGCCGCCGGTGCCGACGTGATCACCCTGGTGCGGGCCCTCGGCATGGACCCGCGTATCGGCGCCGGCGGAATGCAGCCCGGCATCGGCTACGGCGGTGGCTGCCTGCCCAAGGACGTCCGGGCGTTCACCGCCTCCGCCGCTCACCTCGGCGCGAACGACGCCGCCGAGTTGCTGAGGGCGGCCGAGCGCATCAACGAGAACCGGCCGCACTCCGCCGCCGCCCTGGTCGAAGCCCACCTGGCGCGGCCCCTGAACGGCGCTCGGATCGCCATGTGGGGCGCGTCCTTCAAGGCCGGCACCAACGACGTCCGCGAATCCCCCGCACTCGCTCTGGCCTCACTGCTGCACACCCGAGGCGCGCAGGTCACCGTCCACGACCCGCACGCGAACGCGACCGCAATCGTCCGGCACCCCGAACTCGACTACGCCGACACCACCGCCGAAGCCTCCCGCGACGCGGACGCGGTCGTGATCGGCACCGAGTGGCCGCAGTTCCGCGACGCCAACCCCACCGAGCTCCGGTCGCTGGTGCAAAACCCGCTGGTCATCGACCTGCGGAACGTCCTGGACGCCGACCTGTGGCGCACCCACGGATGGGCCGTCCACCAGCTTGGCCGACCCCAACCCACCCGGTAACCAGGAAAGGGTCACGGCAATGGAAGATCTCTTCGACGCGATCGAGAAGCTGTCCGCCGTGTGCCGCGTCGCCGGCGCCGAGCTGCCCCTGGAGGAACTGAGAGCCCTTCAGATCGGAAAGGTCGGCGAGGAAGCCGGCGAAGCCATGCACGCCCTGCACGGCTTGAAGGGACTCACCACCTGCACCGACATCCACTCGTGGGCCGAGGTGCAGAACGACCTGACCGGCGCCGTCATCGCGTCCGTGATCGCCATGCACTACGTCGACCCCCACGGCTGGCGCCAAACGTTCACCGAGATCTTCCACCGCCGCACCCGCCGGGGACGCGAGGCGGCGGCCGCCACCTGACCCTCGCCACCGGACGGCTGCCGTCCGGTGGCAGGCGGCACGACCACGCACCCGGAAGAGCGGCGAGGTGTTTCGCCACCTCGCGCGGAGAGTGCAGGTCACGCGCCGTGCCCCCACGTGTGGGGGCACGGCGCCTCGCAGGTTTCCAGGTACTCGAACCACCCGACCTTGCCCGCCCCCGCCGGATGCCACCCCCAGGCATGCGCCATCGCCTCCACCAGCAACAGTCCACGCCCACCGTGTGACGGTGGACGTCTGGGACGATCACCGAGTGGAACGGCCGGGACATCTCAAGTGGTATCCCTTTCACCGAACAGAACGTCTCACAGTTCATCAGAGACGAACCCATGGCGCCGCCTGGCGCAGCATGCTTGGCTCTGACCTGGAAGTACCGCGACCGGTTGCTCAGCCCGTAACCGGGCACGAGTCGTCGCACTTGTATACAAAGAAGGAGCGTCGTGCCCAGCGCGCCCGTGGCAGATGACCGGCCGAACTCGTTGGACAGCAGGGAACAGTGGCAGCGGGTTCGAGCCTTCCTGAATGATCACCGCTTCGCCTTGACCAGCCGACTCCTGGCCGAGAGCCCTCCCGACCACCTGGTCCCTGGAACACCTCTACTTGCCCGCCGGCACTGGATTCCGGAGCAGCCGGTGCCACTGGAGCGTGTCCGACTGCGCTGGCAGCCGGACACGCCCGCAGCACCTGTGGACGGTGGCGGACCCGAGCTGGATCACATCCGCCCGCGCCAGCAGGACGGAACGACCTGTCGCCGCTACGCCGACGCGGTTCGGGATCTTGCCAAACCCAGGCTGTTCGAGAACCGAAGCTGCTACCGCCTGCTTGATGTCGAGACGTCCGTCGCCGGACCGGTGCTGACCTTCGGGCGCGGCCAGTACTTCGACGTCATCAACATCTGTGAGGCCGTTGCGCACGAGTACGCCGCAGCCGTCCTGGCGGGTCCGGATGGGCCAGTGAGCCTTGCCGCCACGCCCTTCCGGGCCGCCATCGCCGATCCGACCGACCTCACGCGCCGCCCCGTCATGGCGGCCACCAGCACGTTGACGATCCGGCACGATCGTCAAACCGGCGACGCGGAGTTCGTGCTGCACTGGCGTGACCCCGGGAAGGTCGCCAGTGGCGGCGGCCTCTACCAGGTGATGCCGGTCGGGATGTTCCAGGCCTCGCACGACGCACCGTGGAACGAGGAGAACGACTTCGATCTCTGGCGGGCCGTCCTCAGGGAGCTGAGCGAGGAACTGCTCGGCAACACCGAGGACTACGGGAGCGACAAGGCACCCATCGACTACGCCGCCTGGCCACTCGACAAGACGCTCACCGCAGCGCGTGAGGACGGCAGCCTGCGGGTGTTCTGGCTGGGCCTCGGGATGGACCCACTGACCTTCGTCACCGACATGCTCACCGTGGCCGTGTTCGACGCCGACCTGTTCGACGAGACGTTCCGGCGCATCGTCTCCGGCAACGAGGAAGGTCGTCGCGTCGGACTGGACGATGCGACAGGGCGGTCGGCGGGCATCCCGTTCACGGCTGAGCAGGTGGACCGCCTCACCGGCACGGAGCCGATGCAGCCCGCCGGTGCGGCACTCCTGCGGCTTGCCTGGAAGCACCGGACGGCGCTGTTGCGGCTCCCCTGACGCAGGGAAGGTCCCGGACCGCCCGACCGGTCCGGGACCTTCCCTGCCGCCTGAATCAGGTCAGACGGTCTTGGCGGCCGCGAAGCGGGACGAGACGTCCTGCCAGTTGACGACGTCCCACAGGCGGGTGACGTAGTCGGGGCGGACGTTGCGGTACTGCAGGTAGTAGGCGTGCTCCCAGGCGTCGAAGGCCAGCAGCGGGGTGGTGCCCTGGCCGACGTTGCCGTGGTGGTCGTAGACCTGCTCGACGATCAGGCGCCGGCCGAGCGGCTCCCAGGACAGGATGCCCCAGCCGGAGCCCTGGACGCCGGTGGTGGCGCTGGTGAGCTGCTTCTTGAACGCCTCGAAGCTGCCGAAGTGCTCGGTGATCGCGTCGGCCAGCTCGCCCTCGGGGCGGTCGCCGCCCTCCGGGGAGAGGTTCTCCCAGAAGAGGGAGTGCAGCACGTGGCCGGACAGGTGGAAGGCGAAGGTCTTCTGCAGACCCACCAGGCCGCCGAACTGCTCCTTGTCGCGGGCCTCGGCCAGCTGCTCCAGGGTGTCGTTGGCGCCCTTGACGTAGGCGGCGTGGTGCTTGGAGTGGTGCAGCTCCAGGATCTCGGCGGACATCGCCCGCTCGAGCGCGGAGTAGTCGTACGGAAGGTCGGGAAGCGAGTAGGTGCCCATCAGGACACGGCCCCTTTCGGCGAGTTCAACGATGGCGATCGTGCCGGAACAACACTATTGCGTATCACTTGCAATAACGAAGCATATGCCTCAGCGAACCGATCGCGGCCATCACCCCGGGGCCCGGCGGGCGGCGCGTCACTGGCAGTCCGGGCAGACCCCGTTGACGACCAGTGACTCCAGCCGGAAGCCGGTCCGCCGGGCGGTGTCCGCCACCGCGCCGGCCAGCAGCTCGTAGGGGAACTCGGAGACCGCCCCGCAGACCGCGCAGAGCGCGTGGTGGTGCGGCTCGCCGACCAGGCCGTAGCTGAGCTCGCCGCCGAGGCCGCGGACGCCGTGCACCAGGTCCAGCTCGGCCAGCCGCTCGACCGCGCGGTAGACGGTGGAGACGCTGACGCAGGCGCCGCTCTCGGCGATCCGGCGGTGGATCCCGGCCACCGTGAGATGGCCGCCGTGCTCGCGCAGGGCGGCGAGCACCAGCAGCCGGGGCCCGGTGCAGCGGCCGCCGCCGGAGCGCAGCAGCTCCCGGCAGGCCTCCGCGACGTCCGGGCCGCTCCGGCAGGCCCGCGCCGTACCGGCCCGTTCGGTCCGCGCCGGCGGCACGCTCCCCGACCCGACCGTCGACCCGACTCCGCCCGCCACCGCGCCGCCCATCACGTCTCCTCGCACCCCCGCCCCGGACCCTGCCCACCTTATTGCACAATATGTGCAACTACTTTTGCTGAGCAGTACGAGCTGTATGGGTCGGGTGAGCTTCGGTGGCGGGATCGCCGGTGGTGCTGGGGATCGAGTCCTCCTGCGACGAGACCGGCGCCGGTCTCGTCCGGGACGGCCGGCTGCTCGGGCAGGCGGTGGCCTCCAGCATGGACGAGCACGCCCGCTTCGGCGGGGTGGTGCCCGAGATCGCCGCCCGCGCCCATGTGCACGCGATGGCGCCGGTGGTCCGCGAGGCGCTGGACCGGGCCGGGCTCGCCCTGGCCGACGTCGGCGCCGTCGCGGTCACCACCGGCCCCGGGCTCTCCGGGGCACTCCAGGTCGGGGTGGCCGCCGCCAAGAGCTACGCCTTCTCGCTCGGCGTCCCGCTGTACGGGGTGCACCACCTGGCCGGGCACGTCGCCGCCGCGACGCTGGACGGCGGACCGCTGCCCGACCCCTGCGTGGTGCTGATCGTCTCCGGCGGGCACACCTCGCTGCTGCTGGTCCGCGACCTGGCCCGGGACCCGATCGTCCACCTCGGCGACACCCTGGACGACGCGGCCGGCGAGTGCTTCGACAAGGTCGCGCGGATCCTGCGCCTGCCCTACCCCGGCGGGCCCGCCATCGACCGCGCGGCCCGCGACGGCGACCCGGGCGCCGTCCGGCTCCCGCGCCCGCTCACCGGGCCGCGCGACGACCCGTACGCGTTCTCCTTCTCCGGCCTCAAGACCGCCGCCGCCCGCTGGGTGGAGGGCCATCGCGCGGCCGGCACCGAGCCGCACGTCCCCGACGCGGCCGCCGCCCTCCAGGAGGCGATCGCCGACGTGCTCACCCGCAAGGCCGTCCGCGCCTGCACCGACCACGGCATCTCCACCCTGGTGGTGGTCGGCGGCGTCGCGGCCAACTCACGGGTCCGGGCGCTCGCCGAGCAGCGCTGCGCCGCCGCCGGTGTCGCCCTGCGGGTGCCGCCGCTGCGGCTCTGCACCGACAACGGCGCCATGGTCGCCGCCATCGGCGACCTGCTGGTCCGCGCCGGCGCCGCGCCCGCCCCCGCGAACCTGTCGATCGACCCGTCCGCCCCGCTGGAGTACGCCGCGCTGACCCCGGAGGCCCGAACCTCCGCGGCCTGAGCCCCACTTGACCCCGCTTGGGTCGTGCTCGACCATTCCCCGGCCGCCGCGGGCCGCATCTGACAACGTTTCGGTTTCGCCGGAGGGCAATCCTCGCCCAGGCCTTCCCGCCACACGGCGACATGTGCCATTTTACATGTCACACATCAATTGGTCGCACCCCCCCCCAACTCGCGACCACAACGGCCCCGGAGGCCCCCACAGATGCGCCCCTTCCGGATATGTACGGCCCAGGCGGGCCGAGTGCTGGCGCTGGCCGTCGCACTCTTCCTCGCCCTCGGCCTCTTCGCCCCGCGGAGCCAGGCCGCCCCCGTCCCGACGGCCGGCCCCGGCAGCACCACCGGCACCACCGGCACGAGCGGCGCCGACCGCCCGGCCGCCCCGCGCGCGATCCCGGTCCCCAAGTCCCCCGACGCGAAGCCGGACGGACGGCCGCTCGCCTCGGCCGACGCCGACAGGCCCGCCGCCCCGCAGCCGGCCAGCGCCCCGGCCACCAAGGCCGCCAGGAACCTCGCGGCCTCCCCCTCCGCGACCGCCGCGGCCTGCGACGTCTCCGCCTTCACCGGCAAGTCCGGCAGCGCGCTGGTCCAGCAGGTCAAGGCCGCCGGACTGGACTGCGTCAACACGCTGTTCAACCTCACCGGCGACGACGCCAAGAACGCCTTCCGCGAGGCCCAGATGGTCTCCGTCGCCGACGCCCTGCGCGACACCGCCACCGGCTACCCCGGCGACAACTCCACCTCCGCCGGGCAGTTGGTGCTCTTCCTGCGCGCCGGCTACTACGTGCAGTGGTACCACGGCGACGTCGTCGGCCCGTACGGCACCGCGCTCCAGACCTCCATCCGCGGCGCGCTGGACGCCTTCTTCGCCGCCCCGCACAGCAAGGACGTCAGCCAGGCCAACGGTGCCACGCTGGCCGAGGCCGTCACCCTGATCGACAGCGCCCAGGAGAACGCCCGCTACACCGGCGTCGTCAAGCGCCTGCTGACCGACTACACCGGCTCCTGGACCGGCGCGATGTACGACGCCGTCGCCAACACCAAGACCGTCATCGAACGCGGCGTCGAGCTGCCCGAGTTCACCGCCGCCCTGCAGGCCGACCCGGGCTTCGCCACCACGATGACCTCCTTCGTCACCCGCAACAGCTCGATGCTCACCGGCAGCGACCTCGCCACCGACATCGGCATCCAGGTCGGCAACCTGCTCAACTCCGCCCCGCTCAAGCCCCAGGCCCGGCCGCTGGTCAAGGACCTGATCAACCGCTACCCGCTGGTCGGCGCCACCGGCCCGCTCACCATGAACCTGGTCTGGTACGCCGAGAAGCGCGACACCGGCAGCTGCTCCTACTACGGCATCTGCGACCTGCCCACCCGGCTCGTCCCGCTGGTGCTGACCGTCGACCACACCTGCAACCCCAACCTGCGCATCCGCGCGCAGCAGATGACCCCGGCCCAGCTCGCCGACACCTGCACCAGCCTGATCAACCAGGACGCGTTCTTCCACAAGGTGGTCAAGGACAAGGGCCCGGTCGCCAACGACGTCAACACCAGCCTTGAGGTCGTCGTCTTCCACGACTACTACGAGTACACCCTCTACGCCTGGAACATGTACAACATCGCCGTCGACAACGGCGGCATGTACGAGGAGGGCGACCCGGCCAAGGCCGGCAACCAGGCCCGCTTCATCGCCCACGAGGCCGACTGGCTGCGCCCCGACTTCCAGATCTGGAACCTCAACCACGAGTACACCCACTACCTCGACGGCCGCTACGACATGTACGGCGACTTCGAGGCCGGCATGGTGACCCCGACCATCTGGTGGGTCGAGGGGCTCGCCGAGTACGTCTCGTACAGCTACCGCAACGAGCACTACGACAAGGCGGTCGCCGAGGCCGGCAAGGGCACCTACAAGCTGAGCCAGCTCTTCGACACCACCTATGACAACGCCGACTCCACCCGGATCTACCAGTGGGGCTACCTGGCGGTGCGCTACATGCTCCAGTCGCACCCGCAGGACGTGGACGCGGTGCTCGCCAAGTACCGGGCCGGCGACTGGGCCGGTGCCCGCACGCTGCTCACCAGCACCATCGGCACCCGGTACGACGCCGACTTCGCCACCTGGCTGACCGCCTGCGCGGCCGACAAGTGCGGCACCGTGCCGCCCGTCCAGGCCCCGCTCTGCACCATCGCCGACCCCCGCCAGTTCGACCAGAACTGCCGCCGGGACGGCGTCGCGGCCACCACCGGCAACTACAGCTACATGTTCCTGAACCTGCCGGCCGGGGTGAAGGAGCTGACCATCACCAGCAGCGGCGGCACCGGCAACGCCGACCTCTACTACAACGGCGGCAGCTGGGCCACCACCGGCTCCTACCTGAAGAAGTCCGCCAACCCCGGCAACGGCGAGAGCCTCACCATCGCCAACCCGCCGTCCGGCTGGGTGTACTTCAGCCTCTACGCCCAGCAGGGCTTCAGCGGGGCGACCGTCACCACGCAGTACAAGACCAGCTGACATGACGTCATAGTGCTTGGAGGGCCCTGCGGTTACCGCAGGGCCCTCCTCGGCGTTCGGCTCCCGCCGACCACTCGACGAGCAGCGGGCCTCAGATACGCCTCAACGGACCGGCGGGTGGAGGGCGAGCACGGCGGGGACGGTGTCCGGGGCGGCGAGGCGGAGCAGGCCGTGGCCGATGCCGGCCAGGCCGACCAGCAGGGACGGGCTGTGGACGCCGTGCGGGAGGCCGCAGACCCAGCCGCGCCGGTCGAGGGCGTCCAGGGTGGCGCCGGCCTGCCGCAGGCCGGCCGCGCGCCAGTGGCCGCCGGCCAGCAGCAGGGGTTCCAGGTTGCCGAAATCGCCGTGGCAGAGGGAGAAGTTGAGGCCGAAACCGTGTCGGACCACGGTGTCCAGGGCGGTGTCGCGCTCCTTGCGGAGCACCTCGCCCTCGCCGTCCGGCAGACCGGTGAGCAGCCCGGCCAGCTCGACCCGGGCCAGGGCGATGCCGGCCGCGCCGTGGCACCAGAGAACGGGGTGGGACGGCGCTTCCGGCGTGCCGTCCTCCCGTACGTCACGCCAGTTGGCGGCGGCCGGGTCGAACAGCGTGCGCTCGTACTCCAGGGCGCCGAGGGCGAGTTCGGGCAGCCGGGCGTCACCGAGCAGGTGTCCGGCCCGGGCCAGCGCCCAGGCGACGCCGGAGCCGCCGTGGGCGAACCCGGCGAGCGGGCGGTCCACGGCGTCGACCAGGGTGGCGGGCAGCCAGCCGGTCCCGCCTTCGGGGTGCGGCCGGGCCTGCACGACCAGCCGCTCCGCGCAGCGGGCCAGTGCGTCGGTCACCGCCGGGCCGGGGCGCACCGCGCCCCAGGCGGCGAGGCCGCCGATGGTGCCCGCGCTGCCCGCGATCAGGTCGTAGCAGGTGTCCTCGCCCGCGGTGGCGGCGGCCCGGGCGACCAACAGCTCGCCGAGGGCGTCGAGTTCGGCGTCGGGGTGGTCGGCGGCGAGCTGGGCCAGGGTGTAGAGCAGGCCGCCGGTGCCGGCCAGGCCGCCGCCGAGCCGGTCGGCCCGTCGCCGGATCTGCTGGCGGAGCGTCGTCCCGGCCGCGCGGGCGGCGGCCCGGTGCGCCGGATCGCCTCCGGCCAGGGCGAGTTGGTGGAGGAAGAGCGCGACGCCGGCCGTTCCGCTGTAGAGGTCCGGGCCGAGTTCGGCCGGGGCCCAGCGGCCGGGCGGGGCCCAGTTCGGACCGGCCCAGGCGAGGTCCGCGCGCCCCCGGTACGCCTCGCGCAGCAGCTGCTCACCGGCCTCGACCGCCTTGGCCAGGGCGCGGGTTCGCAGCCGGTCGAGCGCTGCGGGGTCCTGTGGTGCGGCGTTCTGTGGTGCGGTGTGCCGGGGCGCGGCATGCCGCGGTGCGGCGGCCGGGCGGCGCGGTTCGCGGGCTCCGTCGGCCGTGGTCACGGAGAGCCGCAGCAGCTGCACCTGGCGCGCGAGGTCCTCGGGGCCGAGCCGGTCCACCTTGGCGAGGGCCAGCTCCAGTGCGGGCCGGGCCGCGACCCCGGGGATGACGGCCCCGCTCGCGGCGCGGGCGTCCACGCCGTCCGGGCGGATGGTGAAGACCGGCACGTCGCCACGCCAGAGGTCGGCGCGCTCGTGCTCGACGAAGGCGAGCGCGTGGCCCTCCCAGGCGGCGAGTGCCCAGAGCCGGTCGAAGTGACGGTCCTGGTCCAGCGCGTCGCGCAGCAGGTCGGGGTGGCAGCCGGTGGTCAGCAGGCTGCGGTACTCCAGGGTGTCGCGGCGCAGCAGCCGGGTCTCGTCCGCCGCGAAGGCCCGCAGCAGCCCACGGACCGGCTCCTTCTCCCCCGCCAGCACCTGGTACGCCTCGGTGAAGCCGGCCTCCAGCTCGGCGGCGAAGTCGGCGGGCCGCAGCGGCTGCCCGGGCGGGACCGGGCGGCTGCCGGCCGCCTCGACGGGCATCCGCCGGTATTCGAGGCGCAGTTCGTCGGTGCCCTCGCCGGCCAGGACGGGCACCGCGCGCGGCGGCAGCGTGTCCGGGTCCCAGCCGAGCGCCGAGAGGTCGGTGCCGCCGTTGCCGTTCTCGTCCCACATCCGTTCGGGCAGCAGGCCGGAGCGGAGCACCGAGTGCAGGGCGTCGTGGCGGGCGAGGCGTTCGGACTCGGAGAGGTCCTTGGTGGGCTCGTGCAGGTCGGGGTGGAGCAGTGCCTCCAGGTCGATCAGTACCGGCTGGTCGCGGACGGCGAGCAGGTTCTGGGCGTGGCAGTCCACCGCGTCGAGGAGGTGGAGCAGCGCGGCGAGGACGCCGGCCCGGTGGTAGAAGGCGCTCAACTCGTCCTGGTCGCGGGCTGGTTCGGCGGTGACGTGGGCCGTCCAGCCGTAGCAGTCTCCGGCCAGGTAGGCCAGGTCGAGGAGGGGCAGCCGAAGGCGCGGGTTGATCCACCGCAGCAGTTGCTGGAAGTGCAGTTCGGCGCCGAGCGGGCGTGGTTTGTAGATGATCCGGGTGGTGTGCCCCTCGTGCTCGAACCGCAGCCCGCAGACGGTGGCGCCGCCCCGGTGGGGGTCGCCGAGGCCGGTGGTGAGTTCGGTGAGCCGGCCGAGCGGGCGGCCGTCGGCGAAGGTGCGGGAGATCGCGGGGAGGTCGGCGGCGAGGCGGCGGAACAGGGCGAGGCCGGTCTCCGTCCACTGCTCGGCGGCCACGGTGAGGCGGCGGGCCAGGACGGGGTATTCGGCGAGGAGCAGGAGCGCCTGCTCGGGCGCGGTGATCCGGTCCAGGAAGCCGCGGTACCGCGCTTCGGGGGTGTCACCGGTCAGCCCGCCGGCGATCCGGGCGACGTGGAGTTCGGTGATCACGGTGCGGACGGCCGTCGTGTGGGCGGAGGCCGTGAGTGCGGGCGTGACCAGCGCGGTGAGCCTCTCGGGGGCGCCGAGCGCGGCCGTTTCGGGGGACTCGGCGGCGAGGGCGGCGATGCCCGCGCACAGGCGATCGCGGGCGGCGGCCAGCAGGGGTCCGGCGAGCGCGGCGAAGGCGTGGTCTTCGGGGATCTCCAGCGGCTCGGGGGCCGGGGACGCCTCGAAGGCGGCGGCGAGGTGTTCGACCCACGGCTCGGGGTCGGCTTCTGGGCCCGCCCCGGAGTCCGCCGTGGGGCCCGCCCCGGTCCGGCCGAGGCGGGCGGCCAGGGCTTCGGGGGTCTCGGCGAGCAGGGCGCGCAGCGCGTCGGCGTCGAGCCCGTCGGCGGCGAGCCGGCGCTCGAACCAGCCGTCCCGGTCGAACGGCGGCTGGGCCCGCCAGCGGTCGAGGATCCGCGCGGCCCGCTCCACCCGCCCGCCCGCGTCCTCGGGCTCCGGCCCGGACGCGGCACCGCTCCCCGCCCGGCCACGCCGGGCCAGCGGTACGGCTAGGGCCGCAGCCCGTCGGAGTTCGGACGCGTCGACCACGGGCTGGGCCGCCTCTCTGTTCGGTTCTGCTCGGTTCCGCTCGGCCGGAGTCGGGTCGGGGGCCCCTCGGCAGCGGGGCGGGGCGCCCCCGGCGCAGGCACCGGGGACGCCTCGTGAGCCGGTGGCTCAGAAGCTACAGATGCGCGCACAACTGGAGGGCGAGCCGCAGGTGCTGGACTGCACCGCCGCGGTGACGTACACCTCGCCCGCCGGGTCGCCGGCCGGGTGGGCCTGGTGGCCCTGGCCGAGGGTCAGTCGGAAGTCCTCGTCCTTGAGCGCGCGAACCTGCTCCGCCGTGGGCTGCATGATGCCTCCTACAGGAGTTCGAGTCCGGTACGGACTCGCTGAGCTCCGGATCCTCCCAGCGCCCCACCCGTCACACCAGGTCTCAGGAATTCACCCGTTCGAGTTCCGGCCAGGATCGCCGAACCGTTCCGCCCCCGCCCCGGCCCCGTCTTCCGCACGCCGACGGCGCACCTTCGCTGGCCCGGCCCTGCCGGAGTCGCCATGCACCTGACCGAATTCCGAACGATGACGAGCGGTTGAACCGGGCATGACGTTTGAACCCGCGCGCCCTGGGGAGATCGGTGCCTTTCCTGCGACGCCGCCTTCCTGTGGCACCGCTCGGCGGCTCCGGTCACGATGGAGGTCCGTGGAAGACCCTGCGCCGACCCGATCGGAGCACGATGACCGACCTGCACAACGTCGTCCTTCTCACCTTCCGGGACAGCGCCGCGTGCCACCCGGCCTTCGAGGAGGCCCAGCAGCTGCCCGGGCTCCGTCAGGCCGCGGTGCTGGAGCGCGGCGCCGACGGCCTGCTGGAGCCCAGGGACGGCTTCACCCGCGGGGCGGGCGTGGCGACCGTGGGCTCCGGACTGGTCGGCGGCCTGGTCGGGATGCTGGGCGGCCCGATCGGCGCGCTGCTGGGGTTCGCCGCCGGCGCCGCGCTCGGCAACGCCGCCGAGGAGGGCCGCGCCACGACCACCGGCGCCGGCCTGATCATGCTCTCCCCCCGCGTCCCGGCCGGCGCGGCGCTGCTGGTCCTGGAACTCAGGGAGGCGTCCCCGGCTCCGGCCGACGAGCTCGCCGCCCGGTACGGGGCCACGGTCGAGCGGATCGGCGCGGACGCGTTCGACGAGCAGGTCCGTGCGGCCGAACGGCGGGCCGAGGAGGACGGGGAGGACCGGGAGGACGCGGGGGCATCGGAGGCACCGGGCACGCCCGGCGAACCGGGTGCCGCCGACCGCTGAGCGGCCGAACCACCACGGGCGCCCGCCGCCCGGACCAGGGCGGGGCGGACCGGACCGGACCCGTCAGTGCAGCCCGTAGGCGTCCGCCAGCAGTTCCAGCTGGGCGCGCCCCTTCGACGAGCAGTTCGTGGCCGAGTACGCGGAGATGTTCTACCAGCACACCGAGGCCCAGATAGCTGGACTCGACCGCGTTCGAGCAGGCCTTCGGCGTCCGGCCCACCCCGCTCGGGCGCAGCCTCGACGACACCCTCGCCTGGTACCGCGCCTGGCCGGCGGCGGCTCCGGCCGCCGCCGGCTGAAGCGGGCCGGCGCACCACGCACGGCACTCGCCGCACCTGGTGCCCGGCCCCGGCCCGGCCCCGGGCTCAGCCCAGCGGGAGGGACTTGAACGCGCGGGCCTGCTCGGTGATGGCGCGTTCGGTGGGGAGGCGCTCCATGGAGGAGGCCCCGAAGAAGCCGGCGATCCCCGAGGTGTGCTCCAGGACGTAGCGGGCGTCCTCGGGTTCGGCGATCGGCCCGCCGTGGCAGAGCACGATGATGTCCGGGTTGACCCGCTTCGCGGCGTCGTGCATCTCCTGCACCGCGGCGGCGGCCTGGTCGAGGGTGAGCGCGGTGGCCGCACCGATGGAGCCCTTGGTGGTGAGCCCGACGTGCGGCACGAGGACGTCCGCGCCGGCCCGGGCCATCTCGGCGGCCTGCTCCGGGTCGAACACGTACGGGGCGGTGAGCAGGTCACGCTCGTGGGCCTGGCGGATCATGTCGATCTCCAGGCCGAAGCCCATCCCGGTCTCCTCCAGGTTCTCCCGGAACTTGCCGTCGAACAGCCCGACCGTGGGGAAGTTCTGCACGCCGGTGAAGCCGACGGCCTTCAGCTGGTCGAGGAAGTTGCCCATGATCCGGAAGGGGTCGGTCCCGCACACCCCGGCGAGCACCGGCACCTCCCGGACCACCGGCAGCACCTCCCCCGCCATCTCCAGCACGATGGCGTTGGCGTCGCCGTACGGCAGCAGGCCCGCCAGCGAACCGCGGCCGGCCATCCGGTAGCGGCCGGAGTTGTAGATGATCAGCAGGTCGACGCCGCCGGCCTCCGCGCACTTGGCGGAGAGGCCGGTACCGGCGCCGGCCCCGATGACGGGCCGTCCGGCGGTGACCTGCGCGGTCAGTCGGGCCAGGGCTTCGGTGCGGTTCACGGGTGGGGCTCCTCTTCGGTCGGGTGGATCCGGGCTGCGCGGAACGGGCCGGGCCCAGTGGTTTCGACGGTTCGGCGGTTCGACGGCTCAGGCATCGGCGCGACGGCGTTTCGGGCCGGCGCGCGCTTCAGGCCAGCGCACCTCAAGTCGGCGCGCGCCTCAGGCCGGGCCACGGCTCAGGCCAGGGCGGGCGAACGGCCCTGTGCACGGTCCTGAGCGGTGATCAGCCGGTGCAGATGGTCAGCGGCCGCGACGGCGAAGGCCGGGTCGTTCACATGCGCGTCCACCTCCCGCAGCTCGACGGCGCCGCCCGCCAGCGCGGTACGCAGCGACGCGAGCCCGGCCCGGTCGGCGTCCGGGTCGTGGAACGGCCCGCCCGGCGCGTCCACCGCGGACACCCCGCCGAGCGGCCAGAGAACCGCCGCCGGGCCGCGGGCGGCGGCCAGCTTCTGCCCGATGGTGGTGCCGAGCACCGCCATCTCCTCGGCCGTGGTGCGCATCAGCGTCACGGTGGGGTTGTGGACGAGCAGGTGCCGCTCGGCGAAACGCTCCGGAACGCTCTCCCGGGGGCCGAAGTTGACCATGTCCAGCGCCCCCGGCGCGACCACCTGCGGAACGCCCGCCCGCCCGGCGGCGGTGAGCCGGTCGGGCCCGGCGCTCAGCACGCCGCCGACCAGTTCGTCCGCGAGTTCGGTGGTGGTGAGGTCCAGGACTCCGGCCAGGAAGCCGCCGGCGGCGAGCTTCTCCAGTGCCCGCCCACCGGCCCCGGTGGCGTGGAACACCAGGACCTCGTGTTGGGTCGGGGACGGGACGCCGTGCACCCTCTCGGGTGTCGGTTTTCCCATCCCCGCCCGCCGAACCGGACGTGCCCGTTGGCCGAGCATCCGGCTCTCCACGTGATCCGATGGATCAGGCGAGGTATTCGCTGACCTGGCCGACGAAGGCCACATCGTCGTGGCTGGTCCGGCGGAAGCGAGCCCCGTCCGGATTGACCTCGTCGATGTTGTAGGGCGTGCTGATCTGCGCTCCGCGGAAGCGGTAGCGCTCGACCCGCATCTTCGCCGGGTTGTAGAGGACGATTCCGCCCTCCGTGATGCGGTCAGCCCCGTAGAAGCGGCGCCGCAGCTGTTTCCAGGTCAGGTGGGGATGCTTGTAGCGAATCCAGTGAATTAGCCTCCACCACGCGTACCAGCCGAGGTAGGAGAACGTCTTCTTGGAGACGCCGTAGCGGAAGTAGGCCGCCCAGCCCCGAAGGACCGGGTTGACCGTCCGCAGCACCTCCTCCAACGAGAGCGAGGTCATGCCCCGCCCCGTCAGTTTCTTGATCTTGTGCATCACCGACGCCAATGCCTGCTTGGACGGGATGGTGAGCACGACACGGCGACCGGCGCCCCAGGACCTCCGCTGGATGTGGAAGCCCAGGAAGACGAACCCGTCGTCGATGTGGGTGATGTGGGTCTTCTCGTCGGAGAGGGTCATCTTCAGCCTGCGGGCCAGCAGTTCACCGATCTCCGCCTTGATCGCTTCGGCCTCCGACTTCGTGCCGTGCACGAGCACGATGAGGTGAGTCGGCGGCGGGAATTGCACCCGCCGCCGCTCGCAGAACCGTGCGGGAGCCTCTCGGCTCACACGGCTCCCATCGTCCAGCCGTCAGG